>JAQNCU010000101.1 GCA_029077775.1 Acidocella sp.
GCAACTGGCAACATAACGCTCGCGCAACCCACACCAACTGAAGTCGAAGGACCTGCGCCGCTGGCATCAGACATGCTCGCCCACATTCAAACAAGGGGCGATGTCACAGGTCAGTTTGGCGCTTGGATCGGGGAGCGTGGTAGTCAGAATTGGATCGAAGGATTTTCCCTTAATGCGCCGGATGGTCTGTTGCCTTCCGAGATCACTTACCAAGCCGTCCTCGGGCGCGGATGGCTTTCGCCGTGGGCGGAAGCGGGAAGTTATTGTGGATCGCGGGGGATGGCGCTGCCACTTTTAGGGCTTCGCGTGCGGCTTAGTGGGGAGGCTGCTGAAAAATTCGATGTAAAGTGCAGCGCCAGCTTCATAGGTGGGACCAGCGTTGGCCCCGTTGGCAATGATGAAACCTGCGAAGGCGAAACCCTGGCACCGCTTGAAGCGTTTCAAATAACATTAACACCTCGGATTCGTAAATTTTCACGATCCAAGCGATGAGACACTTGTGAACTTTCTATTCGTACACCAAAATTTTCCTGGGCAGTATCTTCATATTGTAAAAAGTCTGGTCGCCGACAATGAGCGGCGCGATGGCACGCATCAAATTGTTTTTATGACCGAGCCAAATAATAATAATCTCGTTGGCGTCAGAAAGGTTACGTACGCTAAACCGCCGATTTCTTCACCTGCGCTGCACATGGACGCTCGGGAGTTCGATTCGGCAACACGGCGCGGCGAGGCCGCATATCGTGGTGCGTTACAGATTAAGGCACTCGGCTTTATGCCTGATGTTATTATTGGGCATCATGGTTGGGGTGAGATTTTAAATTTACCTGATGTATTTCCGGGTGTTCCGATCATTGGTTACTTCGAATTCTTTTACAAAATCGAAGGTTCGGATGTGAACTATGATCCTGAGTTCCCCATGGGGACGGATAGACTAGCCTCCGTCAGAGGAAAAAACGCGATCAATCTTCTTTCTCTTTCGTTAGAGCAATTTGGTCAGACACCGACAAAATGGCAACATAGTACATACCCAAAATGGGCGGAAAGCCACATTAGAATCATTGAAGAAGGGGTCGACCTTGACCGCTGCAAGCCGAACAAAAATATAAAACGGAGTATCGTATCGGTTGGCGATATGAGTCTTAGTCCGGACAAAAAATTGATCACCTATGTGGCGCGTAACCTTGAGCCCTATCGTGGATTTCATACATTCATGCGGGCACTGCCATCAATTTTGAATTCAAGACCCGATGTTGTTGTCTCGATCGTCGGTGGTGATGAGATAAGTTATGGTACGGCGCCGTCGGCTGGTTGCTGGCGCGATGTTCTTCTCAAAGAAGTTGGACATAGGCTGGATCGAAGCCGCGTTCATTTCTTTGGCAAGGTTTCGTACGACCATCACATAACCTTACTTCAAAGGTCAGACGCGCATGTGTATTTGTCTTATCCCTTTGTAGCGTCATGGTCCTTACGTGAGGCTTTAGCGGTTGGGTGTCTGATAATTGGCGGGGATACGCCAACGGTGACGGAATTCATAAAGCATGGTCAGAATGGAATTGTCGTGCCAACCCTGGATCATAATGCGATCAGTTCGGCTGTTCTGGAAATTTTAGACGACGACAAGCGCGCCAAAAAATTACGCGCTGGCGCCAGAAGCTTCGCCGAAAAGAACCTCGACATAAAAGAATATCTATCGAAATTCAGGGCCTATATCGAAGAGGTTACCGGCAAAAAATTAGTCGTGGCATCATGAATCTGCATAATCTTCTTGAATAAAACACGACACCAATCACAAATGCCCTAATTTTTTGCCAAATCCGACCGTTTCAAAACTTAGGGATTTGAAACGGTCGGTCAGCGTTAAAGCACATCAATGGCGCGTTGCACTCTAACGGTAGGCACCTAATAACTCGGGGTCCTGTTATTCTGCCGCGTCACGCTTGGTTTTATCGGAAGAGGCATCGGAGATATCTTCCCCGGTCTGCTGATTAACTTGCTTCATGGACAATTTAACTTTTCCACGATCGTCAAATCCAACAACTTTTACCTTAACCATGTCTCCTTGTTTGACCACATCTGTCGTTTTGGCGACACGCGATGAACTCAGTTCGGAGATATGAACGAGGCCATCTTTTGCACCCAGGAAATTCACAAACGCCCCAAAATCAGCGGTCTTCACGACCTTGCCGGTATAGATGACGCCAATTTCCGGCTCTGCTATAATGCCACGAATTTTATCAATGGCAGCTTGTGCCTTTTTGTCGTCGCTGGCGGCAATTTTAACGGTGCCGTCGTCATCAATGTCGATTTTCGCGCCCGTCTGTTCGACGATCTCGCGAATGACCTTGCCGCCGGTACCAATGATATCGCGGATTTTTTCCTTGGGTACCTGGATCACAGTGATTTTCGGCGCGTTGGAGGAAACGCCTTCACGCCCCGAAGTCAGGGCTTTAGCCATTTCACCCAGGATATGAAGCCGGCCATGCTTGGCTTGCTCCAACGCAATTTTCATAATCTCTGGTGTGATGGACGTGATTTTAATATCCATCTGAAGTGAAGTCACACCAAGTTCCGTGCCCGCGACCTTGAAATCCATGTCGCCGAGGTGATCCTCGTCACCGAGAATGTCAGACAAAACAGCAAAACCACGGTCTTCCTTGATCAGCCCCATGGCAATTCCGGCAACCGGACGCAACAAAGGTACACCCGCATCCATCAACGCGAGCGATGTCCCGCACACTGTCGCCATTGAAGAGGAGCCATTGCTTTCAGTGATCTCGGATACGATGCGCAAAGTATAAGGGAATTTGTCTTTACCCGGCAGCAATGGATGCACCGCGCGCCAGGCGAGTTTACCATGGCCAATTTCACGCCGCCCGGGTGACCCCATCCGGCCCGTCTCACCCACCGAGTAGGGAGGGAAGTTATAGTGCAGCATGAAGTGCTCACGGAATTCGCCTTCCACGGCGTCGATCAACTGCTCGTCCTGGGCCGTACCAAGGGTGGCGACAACCAGTGCCTGCGTCTCGCCGCGTGTGAACAAGGCAGAGCCATGGGTCCGGGGCAATACGCCTACCTCGGCCATAATCGGGCGGACGGTCTTGGTATCGCGGCCGTCAATCCGCAGGCCAGTGTCAAGGATATTATTACGGACGATGTCGGCCTCTAGGTCCTTGAATAACCCTTTCGCCTTATCGGCATCCAGGCCCTCGGCAGTCAGAGACGCGCCAGCCGCTTTTTTCGCCGCCGATATTTTTTCCTGACGGATCTGTTTTACCGTCTCGGTGTAGGCGGCTCGGATCTCATCGCGTGCCAATGCGTCCACACGGGCGGTTAATGCCTTGGTCTCATCAGACATTTCCGGCAGCGGCCAAGGATCTTTGGCCGCGTGCTCGGCCAGTTCGATGATCGCCTCGATCACGGGTTGAAACGCCGCATGACCAAAGGTCACAGCGCCAAGCATAATCTCCTCAGACAGCTCAGACGCCTCTGACTCAACCATTAGAACACCCTCAACCGTACCCGCAAGCACGAGGTCAAGCTTGCTCTCGTCTTTCTCGGCGGTGGTGGGGTTCAGGACATAGGCGCCATTAATGTAACCAACCCGGGCGGCACCAACGGGTCCAAAAAACGGTATTCCCGAAAGGGTCAGTGCGGCAGACGCAGCCACCAGAGCCAGAATATCCGGGTCGTTTTCAAGATCATGGCTCAGTACGGTGACGATCACCTGAACTTCGTTACGAAATCCGTGCGGGAATAATGGACGAATGGGCCTGTCGATCAACCGGGAAACCAAGGTCTCTTTCTCGGTTGGGCGCCCTTCGCGCTTGAAAAACCCGCCGGGAATGCGACCAGCCGCGAAGAATTTTTCCTGATAATTGACGGTGAGCGGGAAAAAATCGAGACCCGGCTTCGGCGCCTTCGCGCCAACGACCGTCGCGAGCAAGACGGTGTCTCCATATGTTGCAACAACGGCCCCATCGGCCTGACGGGCTACCTTGCCAGTCTCAAGTACCAGGGTCTTTCCGCCCCATTCCATCTCTTTACGAAAATAACGATCAAACATTGCCTATACCCCACATACGGTGAAGCGGGTGGCAAGAAGCTCAGATCAATGCGCACCCCCCGATCGTCGGGCGGCGCCTCGGGCGGCACGGGTTTGGCTGTGATATGCGCAAAGGCGCGGTCACAGCCATGGACCATGTGGCCGGAAACGCCGCGGCGTGAAAACCGGTGGCGGCGCGGAAAATCCGGATGCTGTCTCTGCGCCCCGTTCTGCCGCTAGTCTGAAAACAACAACCCGAACCCGTGTCCGTGTTGCGAAGACGTCTCATGACGACTTCGAGTGCTTGTTACCTGACTTTCGTTCGAGACGCTAGGCAGGAGCCAAACCACAAGTCATTCAGACTTTCGGGCCAGGGGGGCGACGAATTGCGGCTCTGTGTCCCAGGGAAAGAGTATCCATGTATCCTGGGAAACCTCCGTGATGAATGTGTCTACAACCGGCTTTCCCGCGGGTTTGGCATAAACCGTGGCCAAATGGGCGGCTGGGAGGATGGTACGAACAGCCTTGGCCGTGCTACCAGTATCGACCAGATCATCGATGATCAACCAGCCCTGGCCTGCCCCAGCCGCCGCGGGTGCTTTTGTAATAACCGGCTGGCCGCGCTGTTCTTCATCATAGGTCACAACGGAAACAGACTCGATCAGGCGGCATTCCAGTTCTCGCGCGATGATCGCCGCTGGAATGAGCCCGCCTCGCGTGATCGCGACAATGCCAACCCAAGGCCCAAGCGCGTGTAATCGCCATGCTAACGCCTTGGCATCGCGATGTAATTGGTCCCACGTAACCGTATAATAATGCTGCGCCATAAACAGGGAATAATAGGGGGATTGTTCGTGGGCAAGGGTACGCGACTTGCAGTTAACGGTAGATTGTCCTGTGCGATCAGGTCAGTGGCTGTGATTGGTTGTGCATGAACAAACCTCTGGAACAGCTACCGAATGGATGTGGCGGCAACATAACAAGCCTTTCAGCTTCATCCAGCCGCCCTCACGGCGGGTACCTGGTCCTGCAATATCGTTCGCGTTTCGGTCATGATGCGCCGCGCCGTCGGCAGTACATCTGTAAATACCTTCACCGAATCACCCGCCATAAAGCCCGCATAATCCACGATCGGGCCGGATTGCGGGCCAAAGAAAGCCGTGGTTTTGGCAGCGACACCATAACTCTTATTCAGGCACGCCATGAGGTTCGTCTCGAACTTTACCCCCGCATAGCGCCTCGGCCCGGCAATATACCCAAAATCCATCCGTTTATAAAAAGTTGAGTGGTTCTGCCTGACGCATGACAGCATCAGGTCACAATCGGTCTCGCCCTGCATGAACCCGACAAAGCTGAAAAGCACGACGACGAGTTGATAATCCGTTGAAAAATCTGGGTGCCGCACGAGTCTGTTGATCTCCAAAAGCCTCGCAGGCCGTCCAGCCGCCACATTTTGGCCCAATGCCGCAACCGCCTCGGGGAATATCCGCGAGGCCGGTATCTCATCCCAGCCTGAAAGTGCCGGGTCGAGATCTGCCAAGCAGATCCGCACCGAGGCAACGGGCCGTTTATCCTTGTAGATAACGATCGAGTGGCTGCCGGGTTTCAGATCATCCGAATCTGTGAATAATCCATGAGGCTGCGGGTCGATATATCCCCCGGCCAGATAACTCGCATGGCGGATGGCAAATGCATCCGCCCGGGTCTGGTCGTCGAGGGCAAGCCTGGCCGTAATATCCAAAGGCGAGCCTCGCGGCCTGACGATACGACGCTCGACATTATTAAAACTAAGCGGCGATACACCCATGAATTTCCCCTGAACTGCGGATCTCTGGGTTTGAGTTTAGGTAATTTTTTTAATATTTCTAATAAAATCATATATGTATTGGCACGTAATAATTTTATCCGACACGCCGCAAAGTGATCTAAATTACACGTAAACCCAAGTAAATATATATTAATAATAAGAAAATTAACTTATTATAGACAAAAACCATAAAAATAAAATCAGCGTGATCGTGGAGGTGACGGAAAACCTGCTGATCTAGTGACAAACAGAGCGTCAGAAAAAATGATCAAATAATTGACATTAAGCAATTAAGGATGGCGTTCAAACAATAAAAAAGATACGTAAGGTTGATTTCCGCCGCCCAGAAAGTCAATGCAACCAAGAGGTATATCATTCCGACTATCAGGATCGATGAGGGTCGTCCCGTAGGGGGCGGGATGGTATCCAACTTGTTAAAGGTGTTGGGCCGTTTTTATAAGTTTAGCCAGGATCTCCATAATGTTCTGGAACAGCTAGACGTGTCGCCTGACCTGCGCGACAAGCTTTTCCTCGACCAGGCGTCAGATTTCTCGATCGTGATGACCGCCCGTGCTTTCGTAGGGATCAACAGCGTCGCCCTGTTGTGTTTTGATTTTCTCCACGCGCCGGATGCCCTGTGTCGGTATCTGGTATTCATAGCCCTTGAGATGGCCTATCTGGCCGTTATCTTCTTAAATGTCCGGTGGCTACGTCGTGGCTTCGCCAATGGCCAGGACGCCAAAGTCCACATAAAAACGGTTCGCGTAATCCTGGTATTTCTGGGCGTGATGTGGGGCATTTTTTTTAACATATTGATGCCCTTTGGCGATGGCGACCAGCGGGCGCTGATCTACGGTCTTGCTGTAGGCCTCATTTCAACACCCGTCCTCGTCTCCCCCTTGTCCTGCGCCCTGGCCTTCTGGTTGCCGGTGTGCGTTGGCGTCTGCGTCGGCATGGCGCTTAATAACATGACCGACCCCTTTGCCCTCGGCGATCTGCTCGGTTTTATTGTATTGACTGGCTATTGCATTATTTATCTTAACCGGAGGATGAACGAACGGGCGATCGGCGAAATCCGTCTTCAGGAAAACAGTGAGACCATAAAACTCCTGCTTCGTGATTTCGAGGAAAGTGCAAGCGATTGGTTATGGGAGACCAACGCGCAGATGGAAATCCGTCATGTATCCAACCGGCTCGCCCAGGTTGCCGCCCGTCCTGTCGCCGAAATCGCGGGACGGTTTCCCCATGCTTTGCTGGGTGAGATCATGAACTATGATCACCGCCCCGGCTCGCCCATTGAGAAACTGGTACGCGCCATTGAGCAGCGCTCAGCGTTCCGTGACCTCGTCGTTCCCGTGATCATCAATGCCGAGGAACGCTACTGGTCACTGACCGGCAAGCCGGTGTTAGACAAATTTGGGCATTTTTCGGGCTATCATGGGGTGGGTTCCGACATTACCGGGCAACGCCGCCAGCAGGAGCATATAGCCTTCCTCGCCCGCCATGACAGCTTGACCAAACTGCCGAACCGCATGCTGTTCAATGAGATGCTTCAACAATTCTGCGACGACCCGTCCAGCGGTGGCCTTGCGCTACTTTGTTTAGATCTTGATCTTTTTAAAAACGTCAATGACACGCTGGGCCATGCCTTCGGCGACGCCATGTTGGTTGCGGTGGCCGAGCGCCTTCGCAGCAGCATACGCGACACCGATCTCGCGGCCCGACTTGGTGGCGATGAGTTTGCCATCATTTTACTGAAACGTTCGGAACAAGAAGCTGTCGCCATTGCCAACAGGATTATAGAGCGTGTCACGCGCCCCTATTATTTCGAGGGCCAGCTCCTACAGATCAGCATCAGTATCGGCATCACCTTGGCCCCCAGAGACAGCAACCAGCCAAACGGGCTGATGAAGAATGCCGATCTCGCACTTTACCGAGCCAAGGCCGACGGCCGCGCCCGCTGGCGCCTCTATGACTCGGAGATGGACGAGTTGATGAAGGACCGCAGGGCCCTGCAATCGGCGCTGCGGCAAGCCTTGGTGCGCGATGAATTTCGTTTGGTCTATCAACCCATTGTTACTTTGCCCGATGGCCAGTTCGTCGGTGCCGAGGCGCTGTTACGATGGGAACATCCCGAGCGCGGTCTGTTGGAACCTGGGGCCTTCATCGGCATAGCCGAGGACACCGGCCTGATCGGCCAGATCGGCGAATGGGTATTGTTTCAAGCCTGTCAGGAAGCCGCGGGCTGGCCCGCGCATATCGGCGTGGCCATCAATCTCTCGCCTCTGCAATTTCGCGACCCCCATCTGGTAGAGACCATAAACCGCGCTCTCAACGAATCAGGATTGACGCCCAATCGGCTGGAGCTTGAGATCACCGAGACGACAATGCTGGAGACCAATAGTCAGACCGTCGACTCACTATGGCAGTTACACACACGTGGCGTGCGCATCGCGCTCGACGATTTCGGTACGGGATATTCGTCGCTCAGCTATCTGCGGCGCTTTCCCTTCGACAAGGTCAAGATCGACCGCAGCTTTATTCGCGACCTGGGTTTCGATACCGACGATGGTTCAATCATTCTCGCCATCATCGGCCTGGCGCAAAGAATGAACATGATCGTCACAGCCGAAGGGGTCGAGACACCTGAACAGGCTGAATTACTGACCCGATACGGCTGCTGCCAGGCCCAGGGCTATATGTTTGGTCGTCCCCAATCAGCCGGCAAATTCGCGGCTCTGGTGGCCACTGGCGAACCCGCCAAACGGGTTCCGGTCATCCAGCCGAACATGCTACCAGCG
>JAQNCU010000102.1 GCA_029077775.1 Acidocella sp.
ATCAACATCCCGTATCATCAAGCTGATCCTCAAAAATCAGTCTTGAATCAGACTTCTTGCCGCGCCGGAATCCCCAAAATACTGAATTCGTCACTACGCCCTAGCTCAACTGCCGCTTCACGGCCTCGTTCACCAGAGACGGGTTTCCCTTGCCCGCCATCGCCTTCATCACCTGGCCCACGAAAAACCCGAATAATTTATCCTTGCCGGATTTATATTCGGCGACCTTATCCGGGTTGGCGGCCAGAATTTGCGCGACAGCATCGTCGATGGCGGTGGTGTCGGTGACCTGGCGCAAGCCTTTTTCAGTCACGATCTCGCCGGGGGATTTGCCGGTGTCCAGCATTATCTCGAACACATCCTTGGCGATGCGGCCATTGATGGTTTCATCCGAGATCAGACCTATCAGCTCGTTGTTGGCGCTCGCAGTGACCGGGCTGGTCTCGATGGTCGCACCTAAACGATTGAGGGCCGCGAAAAAATCGCCGGTGATCCAGTTGGCGGCGAGGCGCGCGTCGCGGCCGTTGGCGACCTGTTCGTAGTAATCAGCGGTTGCGGCATCGGCCACCAGCACCCCGGCATCGTAGAATGATATACCATATTCATCGCAGAACCGGCGGCGTTTGTCGTCCGGCAATTCGGGCAGGCTGGCCTTGAGCGCCTCCACGAATTGCTCATCGAGGACCAGCGGCAGTAAATCAGGCTCGGGGAAATAGCGGTAATCATGCGCGTCTTCCTTTGAGCGCATGGAACGGGTCTCCCCGCGTGCGGGGTCATAAAGCCGGGTCTCCTGGCGGACCTCGCCGCCCGCCTCCCAAACCTCGATCTGGCGTTTGGCCTCAGCTTCCACCGCGTGCATGACAAAGCGCACGGAGTTGACGTTTTTGATCTCGCAGCGCGTGCGAAAGGCCTCGCCGGGTTTCCGCACCGAGACGTTGACATCGGCGCGCAGCGAGCCTTCCTCCATATTGCCGTCACAGGTCCCGAGATAGCGCAAAATCTGGCGGATTTTGCGCATATAGGCACCGGCTTCCTCGGGGCTGCGAATATCCGGCTCCGATACAATCTCCATCAGCGCCACACCGGCGCGGTTGAGATCGATGACGGATTTGTCCGGGTGCTGGTCGTGCATCGATTTTCCCGCATCCTGTTCCAAATGCAGGCGGGTGATGCCGATATGCTTGATGCTGCCGTCGGATAATTCGATCTCGACAGCGCCCGTGCCGACGATCGGGTGGGCGAACTGGCTGATCTGGTAGCCATTGGGCAGATCGGCGTAGAAATAATTCTTGCGGTCGAAGCGTGAGACCAGATTGATCTCGGCCTTCAACCCCAGCCCGGTGCGCACGGCCTGGGCCACACATTCCTGGTTGATGACCGGCAACATGCCGGGGAAGCCCGCATCGATGAAGCTGACATGGGTGTTGGGCGCGCCGCCATAGGTGGCCGAGGCACCGGAGAATAATTTCGCACGTGAGATCACCTGCGCGTGGACTTCCAGGCCGACCACAACCTCCCACAGCCCGGTTGACCCTTCGAGTGCATATGCCATTACGCAGCCCTCAAAGCGGGTTTGGCGGTGAAACCGGCGGCATGTTCAAGTGCGCCCGCCACCGCGAAGACGGTTTCCTCATCGAAATGCCGACCGATGATTTGCAACCCCAGCGGCAGGCCCTCAGCGTTCAGCCCGGCGGGAATGCTCATGGCGGGCACCCCGGCGAGCGGGGCCGGGACGGTGAACACGTCGTTCAGATACATGGTGACCGGATCGTCCATCTTCTCACCAAGCCCAAAGGCGGCGGAGGGCGCGGTGGGGGTGAGTATGGCGTCGACGCGGGTGAAGGCATCGGTGAAATCGCGCAATATCAGTGCGCGGATTTTTTGCGCGCGCAAATAATACGCATCGTAGTACCCGGCTGAGAGGACATAGGTGCCGATCATGATCCGGCGTTTCACCTCGGCGCCAAAACCGGCGGCGCGCGTGCGCTCATACATGTCGATCAAATCCTCGCCATGGACCCGCGCGCCGAAGCGTACGCCGTCATATCGGGCGAGGTTCGATGATGCCTCAGCCGGGGCGACGATGTAGTACACAGCCAAGCCGTATTTGGTATGCGGCAGGGAGATGTCGATGATCTCGGCACCCTGGTCGCGCAGCCATGAGATACCTTTGTCCCACAGGGCGGCGATCTCGGGGCTCATGCCATCCATGCGGTATTCGGCGGGAATGCCGATCGCCAAGCCCTTCACACCGCGCGTGACGGCGGCGCGGTAATCGGGCACGGGGCGGTTGGCGCTGGTGGAATCCCGTGCGTCGAACCCGGCCATGGCGCCCAGCAGAATGGCGCAATCCTCGACAGTGCGGGCCATCGGCCCGGCCTGGTCGAGCGACGAGGCGAAGGCGATGATGCCAAAGCGTGAGCACCGGCCATAGGTGGGTTTGATGCCCGCAATGCCGGTGAAGGCGGCGGGCTGGCGGATGGAGCCGCCGGTGTCGGTGCCCGTCGCCCCCATGGCGAGGCGGGCGGCGACCGCCGCGGCGGAACCGCCGGACGAGCCGCCGGGAACGAGTTTCGCATCCGACCCGGCGCGTTTCCAGGGGTTTTCCACCGGGCCGTAACCCGAGGTGATGTTCGACGAGCCCATGGCGAACTCATCGAGGTTGGCCTTGCCGAGATAAACCACCCCGGCATCGAGCAGGTTCTGGGTGACATGGCTCTCATAAGGCGGGATGAAGGGTGCGAGGATTTTGCTGGCCGCCGTGGTGCGCACGCCTGCGGTGCAGAACAAATCCTTAATGGCGAGTGGAATGCCGGTGAGCGGCTGGGCGGTGCCCGCCGCGATGCGCGCATCGGCGGCTTTGGCCTGGGTTAACGCCAGTTCCGGTGTGGTGGTGATATAGGCGTTCAGACGCGGGTTCAGCGCCGCGATGGCGTCGTTATGCGCCGCCGCCAGCTCGGTCGCGGTGAAGTCGCGCGCGGCGAGGTGCTTTGCGGCCTCGGCGATGGTCATATCTGTCAGGCTCATTCGACGACTTTCGGGACGGAAAAGAAATCACCGGCACGGTCCGGCGCGTTGGCAAGGATTTGCGGCGCGATATCGCCATCGGTGACGATATCGGCGCGCAGGCGCATCGCCATATCAGCGCCGCCGGAAAGCGGCGTGATGCCGGTCACGTCGATTTCAGATAACTGTTCCACATAGCCCAGTATCGCGTTCAATTCTGTCTGCAAAACGCTGATTTCAGCGTCATCCACACGGATGCGGGCGAGTTTCGCGATACGGCGGACCGTAGCGGCATCGAGTGACATTCATAATCCCTTGGGTTCAGAACCAGATGCGATCATACCTGTGCGCATGGCGCTCATCAACCTCATGGATATGGCATCACGGTTGGCCCCTGGCGCGCGGCTGCTGGGGTTGGACCCTGGGGCGAAGCGGATCGGCGTGGCGCTGTCTGATGTAAAGCGGCAGATCGCCAGCCCCTATGCCACGCTGGCGCGTGACAGGCTGAAGGTAAATGCCGCTGCGCTGGGGGCGATCATCACAGCTGAGGGCGTGGGCGGGCTGGTTGTGGGCCTGCCGCTGGATGATGACCAAAAGCTAGGGCCCAAGGCGCAGGCGGCGCGGGACTGGGCCTATGCGTTGTCCGAGTCGCTGGGGCTGCCCGCCTGTTTGGTGGATGAGAGCTTCACCACCGCCGACGCGCATGAGCGCATGATCACAGCCGGGCTGAGCCGGGCACGGCGCGGCGAGATTATCGATAAAATGGCGGCGGCGGCAATTCTCCAATCCGCGCTGGATATGTTGCAAATTCAGGTTCCATAAAAAAGCACCGCCGGGGCGATGCTTTTTTCAGGCTACGCAAAGCGTATGATCACGGGTGCGGGGTCACGGGTGCGGGGTGGAAGGTGCGTTGGCATCCGCGCTGTTGGTGAGTGCGTGGCCACCCTGGGAGATATCCTGGCCCATGCCCGCTGTGGTGTGGCAGGCGCTGAGCGCCGGGGCGAGCCCGGCGATGGCCAACAAGGTGACGGCCACGCGAATGCGATTCAACATGCTGTATACTCCTGATTTTTAAAAATACGCGAACGCTGTCGGAGATCATCCGTTGGTCACCGCCGCGGCATCAATGCCATGCCTACGTTGCGATGGCAGGCTGTGACTTCAATCAAAAAATCCGAACATTGCCTGGTTGAAATGTTTTTCTTATGAAGCGAGCGCGCGTTCGGGCCGGGCGAGCGCGAATTCATGGGCCAGCCGGGCGTATGAGGCAAGGCGCTGCGCGGGGTCATAGGCGGTGGTCGTGATCGCCATCTCCGCGACGCCGGTTTGCGCCGCCAAAGCGCGCAGCCGGGCCGTGACATCCGGCGCGGTGCCGCAGATTGCCAGCGCCTTCACGCGGTCCATCTGCAATCGTTCATGGGCGGAAACCTCGAAGGCGGCGGCGTCCTCGGGCGAGGGCAGGGCGATAAAGCGGCCACGGTCACGCATAAGCCGGGCGATGGCGCGCGATTGATAGACATAATCGGCCTCGGCCTCGCTCGCCCCCGCATAGGCCCAGACCGTGATGGCGGCATGCGGGGCGGCGAGGTGGGCCGAGGGTTTGAAATTGTCGCGATAGAGGTCGAGCGCCTGTTGCGCGCCCGCGCCATCGTTGAAAAAATACGCATAGCAATAAGGCAGCCCAAACCAGGCGGCGAGCTGCGCGCCGTAATCCGAGCTGCCGAGTACCCAGATCTCGGGCGCGAAGGGGCCTCTGGGCTCGGCGGTGATGCCGCGGAACGGGTGGTTGTCCGGCAGGTCCAGCCCCGCGCTCCAGGCATGCAGATCGCGCAATTGGGTGGGGAAATGATCAGCACCCTGGGCGGCGTTGGGGTTGAGCGCATAGGCGGTTTTGCCGTCAGACCCTGGGGCGCGGCCCACGCCGAGGTCGATCCGCCCCGGCGCGATAGCCTCCAGCACGCGAAATTGCTCGGCCACTTTCAGCGCCGAATAATGCGGCAGCATGACCCCGGCGCTGCCGATGCGGATGGAGCGCGTGGTCGCCGCGATCGCCGCCATCAGGATTTCGGGCGCGGAGCCCGCCACGGCCTCGGAATTATGGTGCTCGGAGACCCAGTAGCGATGATAACCAAAGCCCTCACACGCCTGGGCAAGGGCGAGGCTCTCCCGGATGGAGGCATCAGAGCTAAAGCCAGCGCGGACGGGGGATTGGTCGAGGACGGAGATTTTCATCACGACGACATATAGGACTGGCGGGGGTTTTTCGTAGACGCCGGGTTAAAAACTGCGCGAGCGCAGGGTCATGATCTTTGTGTCGGGCACCCAGGGGATGGCGGTGGGGGCATCGCCAAAAAAGCAGCGGGCGCGGGCCGGGCCCTGTGCGGTGGACAGCCGGACATGGATTTGGCGGTAGCGCACTGATTCGTAGTTTTGCAGCCGCACCAGCATATCCGCCGTCACGCGCATCATAACCCCCGGGACCATGGCACCCGGCGCGCGGCGCAGCGTGGGGTAGCGGGCAAAGCGCAACAGCACGCGGCGATAGCCCCGCAGGCTGGCGGGAATGGGTGTTGCCCGCACCGGGCGGCCCGCGCAGCGGCCAAGTGCCGCCGGGTCGGCCAAAGTGCCATAGAGAAAAAGGTTCATCCAAAGACCTTCTGGAAATTTTTCGCCAAGGCTTCATCCACATCGGCCATGGTGCTGTCCACCCCCAGAGCTTGCAGGCTGGTCACGCCATGCTCACGGATGCCACAGGGGATGATACCCGTGAAATGCGACAGATCGGGGTTTATGTTCAGCGCCATGCCATGCCAGGTGACCCAGCGCGTAACCCGCACCCCGATGGCGCCGATTTTGGCCTCATCATCGCTGTTTACCACCCAGATTCCAACCCGCCCCGGTCGGGTTTGGCCATGGATGCCGAAATCCGCCAGGGTGGCGATCATCCATGTCTCAAGCGCCGAGACATAAGCCCGGATATCCCGCGCGGGAACTCGGCCATGCGCCATGCCGAGGTCTAGCATGGCATAAACCACCCTCTGGCCGGGGCCATGATAGGTCCATTGCCCGCCGCGCCCGGCATGATGGGTGGGGAATCGGCCAGGGTCTTGCAGGTCCGCTGCCTGGGCCGAGGTTCCGGCAGTGTAAAGCGGCGGGTGCTCAACCAGCCAGACCAGCTCATCGGACCCGTCATCGCGAATCGCGGCGATTTTTGCGCGCATTGTGGCAATTGCGTCTTCATAACCCGTAAGACCCGGGCTCACCTGCCATGTTGCCGGTAAATTCGGCATGGTCTATAGGCTCCAAAATGTATGCTTTGGCATACTCATTCGTGCGATGCGGTCGTGGCGAAATGGTAGACGCGCAAGCTTGAGGTGCTTGTGGGGGAAACCCCTTGGAAGTTCGAGTCTTCTCGACCGCACCAGTTTAACTCCTGAAAAATCGTTCGTGGCTGCTGGTTGTCTCGCATAACCGGTTGGCGCATGAAAAGCGGGGAGGTGACGACGCATGGATGAGGATTTACGCAAGGCGGCGCTGGAGTACCATCGTTGGCCACGGCCCGGCAAACTGGCCATTACCGCGACCAAGCGGATGGAGACCTCGCGCGATCTCTCGCTTGCCTATTCGCCCGGCGTGGCGGCGGCCTGTGAGGCGATTATCGCCGACCCGGATAGCTCGTTCGATTATACGTCCCGCGCCAATCTGGTAGGCGTGATCACCAATGGCACGGCGGTGCTGGGCCTGGGCAATATCGGCAGCCTGGCGGGCAAGCCTGTAATGGAGGGCAAGGCGGTTCTGTTCAAAAAATTCGCCGGGATCGACAGTTTCGATATCGAGATCAACGAGCAGGACCCGGATAAATTCATCGAGATCGTGGCCAGTATGGAGCCCACCTTCGGCGGCATCAACCTTGAAGACATCAAGGCGCCGGAATGCTTCAAGATCGAGCAGACCCTGCGCGCGCGCATGAACATTCCGGTATTTCATGACGACCAGCACGGCACCGCGATCATCGTGGGGGCGGCGGTGCTGAATGCGATGAAGGTGCAGGGCAAGGCGATCAGCGAGGTTAAAATCGTCACCTCGGGCGCCGGGGCGGCGGCGTTGTCCTGCGTGAACATATTGCTCTCACTGGGCGCGCGCCCTGAGAACGTCACGATGACCGATGTCGAGGGCGTGGTCTATAAAGGCCGCCCGAAGCTCGACGCCACGTTGATGGGTGTTGCGCGTGAGACCGATGCGCGCACGCTGCCGGAGGTGCTGGCGGGGGCGGATATCTTCCTCGGCCTTTCCGCGCCGCGTGTGCTGCGCGAGGAATGGCTGGCCTTGCTCGGGCCGAACCCGCTGATTTTGGCTTTGGCGAATCCGGAGCCGGAAATCCTGCCGGAGTTGGTGATCGCGGCGCGGCCGGATGCGATCATCGCCACCGGGCGCTCGGATTATCCGAATCAGGTGAACAACGTGCTGTGTTTCCCGTTCATTTTCAGAGGTGCTCTGGATGTGCGGGCGACCGCGATCACCGAGAGCATGAAACTCGCGGCGGTGGAGGCGATTGCGGAGCTGGCGCGGGTCGAAGCCTCGGATGCCGTGGCGGCGGCCTATGGCGGGCAGGCACCGATGTTCGGGTGCGATTATATCATCCCCAAACCCTTCGACCCACGTTTGATCATGCATATCGCCCCCGCCGTGGCGCGCGCCGCCATGGCAGCCGGGGTGGCGCGCAAGCCGATCGCAGATTTCGACGTTTATAAGCACGAGCTTGAACGCTTCGTGTTCCGCTCAGGCCAGTTGCTGCGCCCGGTGATCGAGGTGGCGCGCAAGACCTGTCCGCGCATTGTCTATGCCGAGGGCGAGGATGAACGCACCTTGCGCGCCGTGCAGAGCGTGGTGGATGATGGGATGGCGCAGCCCATCCTCATCGGCCGCGGCATGACCATTGCCGCCAAAATCGCCGCGCTGGGCCTTCGCATGAAGCCGGGCCAGGATGTGCGCATTGTCGATTTCGAACAGGACAAGGTTTTGTTTGACGAATTGCTGGTGCGCTATATCAAGCTGGTCGGCCGCCGTGGGGTGCCGCCGGATGCCGCGATGCGCCAGTTGCGCAAGCGCCCCACCGTGGCGGCGGGGATTTTACTGGCCGCCGGTGAGGCCGATGCCGCGATCTGCGGCGGGCTGGGGGATTGGTGGCGGCAATTCCAGTACGCGCTGCCGGTCATCCCGCGCGGCCCCGGGGTGGCAAGGGTATACGCGGTGACCGCTTTGATCCTGCAATCCGGCGTGCTGTTTTTCTGTGACACGCATGTGAATGTGGATCCGAGCGCCGAGGAAATCGCGGAGATGACCATGCTCGCCGCGCAATGCGTGCAGCGTTTCGGGATCGCGCCGAAGGTGGCCTTGCTTTCGCACTCAAATTTCGGGGCGTCGAACTCACCCAGCGCGCGCAAAATGCGCAATGCACTCGGGCTGATCCGCGCGCGCGACCCTGAACTGGAGATCGATGGCGAAATGCACGCCGATGCGGCACTCGTCGAGCAGATCCGCAACCAGGCGGTGGGCGATTCGCCGCTCTCGGGCATCGCCAATCTGTTGATCTTCCCGAACATCGACGCTGCCAATATCGCGTTCAATCTGGTTAAGGCGA
>JAQNCU010000103.1 GCA_029077775.1 Acidocella sp.
GCCGAGCACGATGGGGGTAAAAGCCGGGCTGGTCGCCGCGAGCAGCGGCCAGAGATACTGGTTCCAGCCATACACGAACAAGATCACGAACAAGGCCGCGATGTTGGCGCGGCTGACCGGCAGCACGATGTCCCGCAGGAACACCATCGGCCCCGCGCCATCGAGGATCGCGGCCTCCACCAGCTCATCGGGCAAGGCGGTAAAGACCTGCCGGAATAACAACGTGGCGGTGGCCGAGGCGATAAGCGGCAGCGTGAGCCCGGCATAGGAGTTGACCAGATGCAATGACGAAACCACCGCGAAACTCGGGATGATCCGCACCTCCACGGGCAGCATCAGCGTGAGAAAAATCGTCCAGAAGGCGAGTTTGCGAAGGGGGAAGCGGAAAAACACCACGGCGAAGGCCGAGAGGAGTGAGATGGCGATTTTACCCACCGCGATGCCCGCCGCCATGGCGAACGAGACCAGGAGCATATGCCAGACCGGATACCCGGCACTCGCCGCACCCTCGTAGAACAAAGCGCGCCAGAATACGCCGAGCCCGTGCGGATCAGGCAGCAGCGAGAGCCCGCCGCGCGCGATCACCCCGCCATCCTGCGTGGCCCCGGCAACCATCACCCAAACCGGCAACACAAACAGTATAACGCCGAACAACAGAACCCCATGCGCGAGGTAATCCGGACGACGGTTCACGGTGCCCGCCTTTGGCCAATAAAGCGCCATTGCAGGCTGACCAGCGTGACGACCAGCACCATCAGCGCCACCGATTGCGCCGCCGAGCCGCCGATATCATTGGCGATGTAACCGTCTTCATACACCTTCACCACCAGGGTTTCTGTCGCCCCAGCCGGGCCGCCGCCGGTTAGCGCATAGATCGTGCCGAAGGTGTCGAACGCGGCATAGACCAGATTGACCACCAGCAGGAACATCGTGGTCGGCCACAGCAAGGGCCAGATAATGGTGCGCAGGCGCACAACACCGCCCGCCCCGTCGAGCGTTGCCGCCTCGATCAGGCTGCGCGGGATGGCCTGCATGGCGGCCAGATAGAATATAAAATTATAGCTGACCTGCTTCCAGGCGCTGGCCATGATCACGAGCCCCATGGCCTGCCCGCCATTCAGCCCGTAATTCCAACCTTGCCCCAGATGCCGCCCGATCAGCCCGATTTGCGGGTCCGCCAGAAACACCCACACCACGGCTGAAAGTGCGGGCGCCATGGCGTAGGGCCAGGTCAGCATCGCCCGGTACCAGCCCTGGCCGCGCAGATTGCGGTCCGCGAAGCTGGCGAAAAACAGGCCCAGGAACATGGCAATAAAACTTACCGCCGCGCCAAAGCCAAGCGTGCGCCAGACGGACTGCCAATATTCCGGGTCCGTGAATAAGGCGGTGAAATTATCCAGCCCAACGAAGATCGTGGCCGTGCCGAAGGCGTTTGTCGCGGTCAGCGCCTCGTGGATCGCCTGTCCGGCGGGCCACAGGAAAAACACGATGGTGAGGGCAAGCTGTGGCGCCACCAGCAAAATGGGCAGCAGCTTACCCCGGAAGATCGTGCGCCGGTCCATGCTCTACGCGCCCGCAGGCGGCCACATGGCCTGTTCAGTGCCGCTGCTTTCAGGTCCGGGCAAAGGATTTTATCACGCCATCGCCGCGGATTTGTGCCTGTTCGAGCACGTTCTGCGCCGAAGCCCCGCTGGTGATCGCACCCTCCCAGGCGGCTTCGATAATGTTGCGGATCTCCGGCATGCCGCCCAGCCTTATGCCGCGCGAATATTTCGTGGTCGGCTGGCGCGCCAATTGTTTGATCGCCACATCCCCGCCCGGTGTGGTGCCATAAGCGCCGCTGGCCAAAATCTGGGCGTACCCGGCATGGGTGACAGGTACATAGCCAGTTGCCTGGGCAAACCCCGCATCATTGCCGGGCTGGCCGAGAAACGCGAAGAAGTTGGCCACCCCCTTATATTCGGCGGTGCTGCGCCCCGGTGCGGTCATCGCCCAGAGCGACGCGCCGCCGATGATCGAGTTGATCGGCTTGGAAATAATGGCCGGATCATAAGGCAGATAGGCGGCGGCGTAGCGGAAGGTCGCGGATGATTTGAGCTGGCCGAGAATGCCCGAGCTATCAAACGTGATCGCCGCGTCGCCCGCGAAAAAGCTTGGGCTCGGCTTGTTGTCGCGGCCCAGATATTTAAAAATCCCGGCTTTCTCGGCATCCAACAGGCGTTGCAGATTGCGCGTGAACGGCGCGCTGGCGATGTTCAGACGCGGGTCGTTGCCGCCGAAACCGTCATTCAAGGTGGCGTATTCGACATTATGGATCGCCGCGAATTCCTCAAAATGCGCCCAGGTCGGCCAGGCGGTCATCATCGGAATGGCGGCGGTGGATTTTTCCTTGATCGCGGCGGCGGCGGCGATCACCTCGGGCCATGTGGTGGGCGGCGTGCTGGGGTCCAGCCCGGCTTTCTCGAAGGCATCCTGGTTGATCCACATCACCACGGTCGAGGAATTGAACGGCAGGCCCGCCATGGCGCCGTTGTTCAGCGCATAATAACCACGGATTGAGGGGATATAAGCATCCGGGTTAATCGCCACGCCGGTCTGCGCGGATAATGTGGCAACATCGACCACGGCGGCTTTGGCCGAGAGCATAGTCGCCGTGCCGACATCGAAAACCTGCGCGATATGCGGGGCGGTGCCTGCGCGCCAGGCGGCGATGGTGGCGGTCAGCACATCGGCGTATACGCCCTTATAGACGGGCTGGATCACGTAGTCAGACTGGCTTTTATTGAAATGATTGGCGAGCGTGTTGACCTCGGCCCCTAATTGCCCGGGCATGGCGTGCCACAAAGTGATCGGCGTTGCGGCGGCCGCCCATCCCAGGCCGGGCAGAGATGCGGGCAGCGTGGCGGCGGCGGTGGCGCTTAACATGGTGCGGCGTTTCATGGCGGATCATCCCCTGTTGATGGCTGCCAGGCGGTTAGCATCTTTCGATGACGCTCCGATGGCGGTTTTGTTTCAACCATATGACAAAGACCGGACCTGATTTGAACCCCCCCCGCCTGCACAATGGTTGCGGTGAGTTGAAGCGAGCCCGCCAATGTGCTCTCTCGCGCGGGACGGAAACCCCGGAGGATGCGCATGAATCTGGCTTTGATCGTCGCCGCCGGGCGCGGGTTCCGGGTGGGCGGGCCCGTGCCGAAGCAATATGTGGCCATGGGCGGTGCCGCCATTCTACGCCACACGGTCATGAATTTACTTGCGCACGCCCAAATCCACGCCATCCAGGTGATCATCCACGCCAATGACGAGACTTTATATGCCGCCGCCTGCGCCGGGCTGGCGCTGCCGCCGCCGATTTATGGCGGGGCGACACGGCAGGATTCTGTGCGGCTGGGGCTGGAGGGTGTCGCGCACCAACAGCCGCGGAATGTGCTGATCCACGACGCGGTGCGCCCCTTTGTCAGCCACGCTACCATCTCAGCCGTGCTCGCCGCGTTAAACGATGATCAGGGCGCCATCGCCGCAATGCCGCTCGCCGATACGCTCAAACGCGGCGCCGATGGGCGGGTGACCGGCACGCTGCCCCGCGCCGGGCTGTTCCGGGCGCAAACCCCGCAGGGCTTCCATTATGCCGCCATACTCGCCGCACACCGCCGCGCCGCCGACAACCACCTGGGTGCCGAGATGACCGATGATGCCATGGTCGCCGAGCAAGCGGGCATGGCGGTGCGGCTGGTCGAAGGGGCAGAGGATAATTTCAAGATCACCACGGCAGCGGATCTGCACCGCGCCGAGGCATTTCTGACCTTTAAAAAACGCGAGGGAGAGAGACCGTGAATTACGAGACCATCATCGTCGAACAAAAAGGCCGGGTCGGCCAGATCACGCTGAACCGCCCGGCGGCGCTGAACGCGCTGAACGCTCAATTGATGGCCGAGGTGATCAGAGCTGCCGAAGCCTTCGACCGCGCGCCCGAGACCGGGTGCATCCTGCTCACAGGCTCGGAAAAAGCCTTCGCCGCAGGTGCCGATATCAAGGAAATGTCCGCCCAGAGCTATCTGGACATGTACCTGAACGACTGGTTCGGCACCTGGGACCGCTTCGCCGCCCTGCGCTCACCCATCATCGCGGCGGTGGCGGGCTTCGCGCTCGGCGGTGGGTGCGAGCTGGCGATGATGTGCGATTTCATCCTCGCCGCCGATACCGCGAAATTCGGCCAGCCCGAGATCAAGCTCGGCGTGATGCCCGGCATGGGCGGCTCCCAACGCCTGACCCGCGCCATCGGCAAGGCCAAAGCCACCGAGATGTGCCTGACAGGCCGCATGATGGGCGCCACTGAGGCCGAGCAATCCGGCCTCGTGGCGCGCGTAATCCCGGCGGCGGATTTGCTGGCCGAGGCGCTCAAATCCGCCACCACCATCGCGGACATGTCAAAATCCGCCGCGATGATGACGAAAGAAGCCATCGCCCGCGCTTATGAAAGCAGCCTGCGCGAGGGCGTGATCTATGAACGCCGGATCTTCCACGCCATGTTCTCCACCGCCGACCAAAAGGAAGGCATGGCGGCATTTATCGAAAAACGCCCGGCCGTGTTTAATAGAGGGTAGGAAAAGGGAGCACTTCTTTTTCTGGAGAAAAAGAAGCAAAAAGACTTCTGTAATTTTGGGTCTGGGGGGATGGCGGTATTACGCCCGCGGTCTAAATCACAAAAATTTTGGCGCCGCTTTTTTAAAAGCGGCTGCTTCCTTTCCCCTACGCAATCACCTCCACTTTCCCCGTTTCCACATTGAAATGCGCGCCGGACAGGCTGAGCGTTCCGGCTTCGACGCGTGAAGCGATCCACGGGAAGGTCATCAAATTGGCGAGCGACACGCGGATTGAGGCGTGTTCGCAGCGTGTGCAGAGGGTTTCGAAATCGGCGTCGGCGGCGTCTGGGGCGTTGCAGACCAGGGTGCGGGCGGGGCGGGCGATGGCCATCCAGGATTCGATGAAATCGCCGTGTCCGCCATGGGGGCCACGCATGAGCGCGCGGATGCCGCCGCATTGGCTGTGGCCGAGCACGACGATGCTGCGCACGGCGAGCGCGGTGACGGCAAATTCCAGCGCGGCGGAGGTGCCGTGGTTGCCGGTATCTGGCGCATAGGGTGGGACCAAATTGCTGACATTTCGCACCACAAAAATCTCACCCGGCGCGCAGTCGAAAATCATCTCCGGTGCGACGCGGGAATCGGCGCAGGCGATGACCATGGCGGGCGGGGCTTGGCCGTCGCGGGCGAGTGCCGAGAAGCGGCGCTGGTGACGCCGCCAATAGCCTTTGCGAAACCGCGCATAGCCATCCATTAAAGTCTTCACGCTTCCATCTCCTTTGCCTGCACCCACAGATCATCCATCTCCGCGAGGCTCGCCTGAGCGGGGAGCCTGCCTGCTTGTGCCAGCGTGGCTTCGACATGGCCGAAACGGCGGATGAATTTGGCGTTGGTGCCGTGCAGGCAGGTCTCGGCATCCAGCTTCAGTTTACGGGCGAGGTTGGCGAGTACGAACAGCATGTCGCCGAGCTCATCAGCCTGGCGCGCTTGGTTGGCGGCGCGCAGTTCGGCGCGCAGTTCGGCGATTTCCTCATCCAGCTTGTCCAGCACGGCGTTCGCGTCCGGCCAGTCAAAGCCGACACGGGCGGCGCGCGCGGTGAGTTTTTGGGCGCGTTGTAAAGCGGGCAGGGCGGATGCCACGCCGTCCAGCACGCCGGTTTCGGCACGGGCCTGCCGTTCGGCGGCTTTTTGCGTCTCCCAGGCTTGCGTTTGCGCGGCGGCGCTGCGGTTGGGCGCGTCGCCAAATATATGCGGATGGCGGCGGATCATTTTATCGGTGATGCAGGATGCGACGTCGGTGAAATCAAACCAACCGCGCTCCTCGGCCAGCCGGGCGAGATAGACCACCTGGAACAGCAAATCACCCAATTCGTCGCGCAGCTGCGCGGGGTCTCCGGCGGCGACAGCACTTTGCACCTCATAGGCTTCCTCGACCGTATAGGGCGCGATGGTGCTGAAATCCTGTTCGCGGTCCCATTCACACCCGGTTTGCGGGTGGCGGAGTGCCGCCATGACATCGATCAGCTTTTGTATGGCGTGTTCCTGGTTCATAATGCCTTCTGTAAATTCAGGAGGCTTAAATGGCCAGCGCCTATGATTTCAATTTTGAGACCATCCAGGGCAAGCCGTATCCGCTCGCGGACCTTGCGGGCCGGCCGATGGTGGTGGTGAACACCGCCAGCAAATGCGCCTTCACCCCGCAATATAAGGGGCTGGAGGCGCTATGGACGGCGTATAAAGATAAGGGGCTCGTGGTCATCGGGGTGCCGTGCAACGATTTCGGCGGCCAGGAGCCGGGCAGCCATGAGGAGATCGCGACGTTTTGTGAGCTGAATTACGGCGTTAATTTTCCGGTCATGGGCAAGGTGCACGTGAAAGGCGAGCACGCCCATCCGTTTTTCACCTGGGCGGGGCGGGAAGGCGGGATGCTCGCCGCGCCGAAATGGAATTTTTTTAAATATCTGATCGATAAAAACGGCGCCTTGTCGGATTGGTTCGCGAGCGTGACTTCGCCATCGGCGCGCAAATTCACGGCGGCAATAGAGAAAATGCTCTAGCGATGATGCCGCGCGCCGCCGGCCATAAATTATAGGCATCGAAATCGGCTGCGGCCACCCAGGCGACATCCGCGACATCATCGCCCGCGCGGGCCACGCCACCGGTATAGCGGGCGCAAAAATCCAGTATGGTGTAATGGTATTCGAGCCGCCCTGAACTGTCATGATGCAGCGAATCCACGTACCCGGCGAGGATCATCGGCCCAGCGGTCAACCCGGTTTCCTCGAATAATTCGCGCCTTGCGGTATCTTCAGCCCTCTCCCCCAGCTCCTGTTTGCCGCCGGGTAGCGACCAAGCCCCGGCAGCCGGTGGGCGCGCCCGCTTGACCAGCAGGACCTCATCACCCCGCAGCAGCACAACGCCGATGCCGAGCTGGGGTGCGTTGGGGTATTGCCTCATCCGGCGCGCAGGGTCTCCAGCGCGTCGCGCTGGTCGAACAGATTGAGCAGAATTTTCACGGCCTGGCCGCGCGCGCTGGTGAGTTTGGGGTCGCGTTGCAGCAGCAGCACGGCGTCCTGGCGCGCCATGGGCAATAATTTTTCGTGGATCTCGGCGTCGGCCAATTTGTATCCGGGCAGGCCGGATTGTTTGGTGCCGAGATAATCGCCGCCGCCGCGCAGGCGGAAATCCTCATCCGCGATGAGAAACCCATCCTCGGTATCGCGCAGCAGCGAAAGGCGCTTGCGCGCCGCCGCACTCAGGCTCTCGCCATGCAGCAACAGGCAGAAGCTCTGCGCCGCACCGCGCCCCACCCGCCCGCGCAGCTGGTGGAGTTGCGCGAGCCCGAAGCGTTCGGCGTGTTCAATGACCATGACATTCGCGGCGGGCACATCCACCCCCACCTCGATGATGGTGGTCGCCACCAAAATCCGCGCCCTTCCGGCGGCGAAATCGGCCATGGCGGCCTCGCGCGCCGTTGGGTCCTGCTGGCCATGCGCCAACACTGCCTGCGCGCCGAAGCGGGCTTGCAACGCCTCGTGGCGTTGCGCGGCGGCGGTGATGTCCAAAGCCTCGGATTCGTTGACCAGCGGGCAGACCCAATAGACCCGCCCGCCATCGGCCAGCGCCCGCGCGATGGCATCGAGCACGCGGGCCAACCCGTCCAGCCTGTGCATGGTGGTGATGATCCGCTGCCGCCCGGCGGGTTTATCGGTGATGCGGCTGATATCCATCTCCCCCCAATGGGTGAGCAGCAGGCTGCGCGGAATCGGTGTTGCCGTCATCACCAGCAGGTCAGTCGCGACACCCTTGGTCCCGAGGGCGAGGCGCTGGGCGACACCGAAGCGATGTTGCTCATCGATCACCGCGAGCCCGAGGTCGTGGAAGGCCACGCTGGTCTGAAATATAGCATGCGTGCCGATGACAATCGGCAGGCTGCCATCGGCCAGTTGGTCGAGGATTTTGCGTCTCGCGGCGGCTTTTAATCGCCCGGTCAACAGCGCCACGGGCACCGGGCACAGGCGCTGGAACAAGGCCATGTGCTGGCGCGCCAAAATCTCGGTGGGGGCCAGCAGGGCGGCCTGCGTGCCCGCTTCCACCGCGCGCAGCATGGCCAGCACCGCCACCAGGGTTTTGCCAGACCCCACATCGCCCTGCAGCAAACGGCGCATCTGGTGGGCAGCGGTCAAATCCGTGTCGATCTCGGCCAAGGCGGCCAATTGCCCGGCGGTGGGGGGCAGGCCGAAGCGGCGCAAAGCTTCCGCCCGCAGCCGCCCATCACCCAGCAAAGCCCGCCCGGCGCGTTTACGGCGGCGCGCGCGGGCCACCGCGAAGGTGATCTGGCGGGCCAGCAATTCATCATAGGCGAGGCGCGCAGCGGGCCGTGCATCAGGTATCGTTTCGGGCGCGTGCAAGGCGTGCAGTGCGGCGTTGAACCCCGGCCAGCCTTGTCGCTTGAGCACAGTTGCATCCTGCCACTCCGGCATATCCGGCAGCCGGGCCAGAGCCTCACTTGCCGCGCGGCGCATAATGCGCGGCACCACGCCCGCGGCCAGCGGCCAGGGCGG
>JAQNCU010000104.1 GCA_029077775.1 Acidocella sp.
TCAGCCAACGTCAACCAATCTTGTCATAGACCGGTGTAAACCGTCCGTCACGGTAGCCGCCATAAAATTATTCGCCAGGACCAGCGCCTCTCTTGCTGTCACCGCCATCGCATCGGCACCAAGGAATCGAGCCCGCTCAACATCATGAGACACGGCATAACCGCCGATCATTAAAAACACGTTCCGGTTGCACGATGCGCGCCGTAACGCCCGGATACAGGCAGGCAAGCCGCGCAGCCAGCGGTCGGACGAGATCGACAACCCGATCACATCGAACCATTCGCCACGCACTAAATACAAAAGCCGGGATCGCGCGATCGCCGGGCCGGAGCGGACGCACCACCCATCCTCGCGGAACGCATCAGCCACCATATCCGCGCCGAAGCGGTGCTGCTCACCCGGTACGGGCATCACCAGAACCCTGTTGTCACAACCGTGCAGGGCACAGGCGGAACTGGCGGTTTCTTTCATGATCTGGTCCATGCGGAACACGCCGAGCGTGACCGTCATGAAGTCGCACTCATCACGTACCCACATCTCACCCAGCATTTGCGCCGCCGGAAGCAACAGCCCGGATAACAGGGCGTCACGGCCACCAGACTGCACGATCACCCGGTCGGCGATGGCGCTCAAACGCTCCGTGTCGTCCTCGATCACCAAGGCCAAAAAGGCGGCGATGTCGGCGCGGTTTGGTTGCCCAAGTAAAGGTGGCGGGCTCAACAGACTTGGCAGCACTTCACTCTCGGCGGCCTGGGTCAACAAAGCGGCCCAGGCTGGCGTGAGCCGCGCCTGAAGTGCCGCTTGCGCGGTTTTGAAAGCGATCTCAGAGGTTTCCAAGCCAATATCCATTCATGACTCCCGCTCTTGCGCCGATGATGATCAACCTCATTCCGCGTGTCAAGTTTTATTGACGGTCACTACGTAATATAAACTTGACACATCCGGGCGCTCAGCATTAGCCTTCGGGGTGTCGGTAGAATGGCGACAGGTGAGCTGAAAGGCGTGTCAACAAATGTTTACGCGGTTATTTAATCAACTTTTAGGGTCCGTGGATTGCTGCCCCTGGGTGGGGCACGCCTATGGGCACAGATCACCGGTGGCGAAAAAATTCGCCCGCCCCTTCCTGTACAGCCCGGCTGAGCGCAGGCGGCGCGATGCCACGGCCTGGACGATGGTGCAGGGCGTTCTCGCCCCCGTTCAGTTCGCGGTGTTTCTTTTCAGCCTGGGATGTGTGGTCCATTATCTGGCGACCGGCCAAGGCTTGGGGCTCGCCACGGGCTCGATCCTGCTGAAAACCGGCTGCCTTTATACCATCATGATCACGGGCGCGTTGTGGGAAAAAAAGGTTTTCGGGCAATATCTTCTTGCCCCCGCCTTTTTCTGGGAGGATATTTTCTCCTTCGCCGTTATCGCGCTGCACACCACTTATCTCATCGTCCTCATCGGCCATCTGGCCCCGCCGCATGTGCAGATGCTGATCGCGCTGGCCGCCTATGCCACGTATTTGTTCAATGCGATGCAATTCATCATGAAGCTGCGCGCCGCACGGCTTGAGCAACGCTTGTCGCCGGTGGGTGCGGCCCTGTGAACCAGATCACCCCGATCGCCGAAGCTGCGGGATGCACCCAGTCCCCCGTATTGCGCGAACGCGGACAGCGGGAGGTGTTTTGCGGGCTTACCGGCATTGTCTGGCTGCACCGCCGCATCCAGGATGCGTTTTTCCTCGTCGTCGGCTCGCGGACCTGCGCGCATCTGCTGCAATCCGCCGCCGGGGTGATGATTTTCGCCGAGCCCCGATTCGCTACCGCGATCATCGATGAGCGTGACCTGGCGGGCATTTCCGATGCCAATGACGAGCTTGATCGCGTGGTTGGTCGCCTTGTTTCGCGCCGCCCAGACATCAAAATGCTGTTCCTCGTCGGCTCCTGCCCATCTGAGGTGATCAAGCTCGATCTCTCCCGCGCTGCCATCCGGCTGAACAAGTCACTGGGCCCTGATCTGCGGGTATTGTCATATTCCGGCAGCGGGATCGAGACCACCTTCACCGAGGGCGAGGATGCCTGCCTGGCCGCCCTGGTGCCGGAACTGCCCGCCAGCGATGCCGCCCGGCTTATGATCGTCGGCACTTTGGCTGAAATTGTCGAAGACCAGTTCACGCGCCTGTTTACCGAGCTCGGCATCAAAAATGTCGGGTTTCTGCCCGCGCGCCAAGCCGCCATGATGCCATCGGTCGGGCGTGGTACGAAATTTCTGCTCGCCCAGCCATTTCTCGCGGGTACAGCCTTGGGCCTCGAACGTCGTGGTGCTTCGCGCATCGCCGCCCCGTTTCCGCTGGGGGTTGAGGGTACCACGGCGTGGTTCACCGCCGCCGCGCGTAGCTTCGGCATCGCGGATGCCCACATCGCGGCGGTGCTCAAGGCCCCAGCCGAGCGCGCACAGCACGCTTTGGCCCGCCAGCGCGCCACCTTGGCGGGTAATAAAATCATGTTTTTCCCCGACAGCCAGTTGGAAATTCCGCTCGCCCGCTTTCTCTCCCGTGAACTGGGCATGGTTCTGGCCGAAATCGGCACGCCGTTTCTGCACCGCGAACACATGGCCGAGGAACTCGCTTTGCTGCCGGGCGGGACTTTTCTCTCTGAAGGCCAGGACGTCGAAAAGCAGCTGGACCGCTGCCGTGCCGCCGCACCTGATTTGGTGGTCTGTGGCATGGGGCTGGCCAACCCGCTCGAAGCTGAGGGCTTTACCACGAAATGGTCGATCGAACTGGTGTTCACGCCCGTCCAGGGTTTTGAACAAGCCGCCGATCTGGCCGAGCTTTTTGCCCGACCGCTGCGGCGGCGCGCGATGTTGCGGGTGTGATCATGACGATGTCGCGCACCCTCGCCACCGCATCCGGAGATACCGCATGCAACTAGCCCTCTGGACCTATGAAGGCCCGCCGCATATCGGCGCAATGCGCATCGCCACGGCGATGACCGGCGTGCATTACGTCATCCACGCGCCGCAGGGCGATACCTATGCAGATCTGTTGTTCACGATGATCGAGCGCCGGGATGCCCGCCCGCCGGTCACCTATACCACGTTCCAGGCGCGTGACCTCGGCGGTGATACCGCGACGCTGTTTAAAACCGCCGTGGCGGAGGCGTATGCAAGGTTTCAGCCCCAGGCCATGCTGGTGGGCGCATCCTGCACCGCCGAGCTTATCCAGGATGACCCGGGCGGCCTCGCTTTGGCGCTTGGCCTGCCGATCCCCGTGGTGCCGCTGGAATTGCCCGCCTATCAGCGCAAGGAAACCTATGGCGCGTCTGAGACATTCTACCGTCTCGTCCGCGCCTGCGTATCCTCAACCCCGACCGCAACCACGGGCGCGCCGGTAAGTTGCAATATCCTAGGGCCCACGGCACTCGGCTTTCGCCATCGCGACGATGTAACCGAGGTTACGCGGCTGCTCGAAGGTTTAGGCGTCGCCGTCAACGTGGTCGCACCTCTCGGCGCCTCGCCCGCTGATTTGGCGCGTATCCCGGAAGCCACCTTCAACATCGTGCTCTACCCCGAGACCGCGCTGACCACCGCGATGTGGCTGGAGCGTCAATTCGGCCAGAAATTCGTCAACATTCCCCCGATCGGCGTGGGTGCAACGCGTGATTTCATTAAGGCCGTCGCCGCTCTCGCCGGGATCGACGCCACCGAATACATGACCCGCCACACATCGCGGCTGGTCTGGTATTCGCGCTCCATCGACTCGACATACCTGACCGCCAAGCGCGTGTTCATTTTCGGCGATGCCACCCACGCCATCGCCCTGGCGCGCGTCGCGTCTGAGGAATTGGGCTACGAGGTCGTCGGGCTCGGCACCTATGCCCGTGAATTCGCGCGCGAGGTTCGCGCCGCCGCCGCCTTGTATAATGTCGAGCCGCTGATCTCGGATGATTATCTGGATGTGGAAGCCGCGATCAAGGCCGCCAGCCCGGCGCTGGTGCTGGGCACGCAGATGGAACGCCACATCGCCAAGCGCCTCGGCATTCCCTGCGCCGTGATATCGGCCCCTGTGCATGTGCAGGATTTCCCGGCGCGCTATTCGCCCGTGATGGGGTTTGAGGGCGCGAACGTCTTGTTCGACACACTCACCCACCCGCTGATGATGGGGCTGGAGGAACATCTCCTCGGCATGTTCCGTGAAGATTTTGAGTTCTCGGGCGATACCGCGCCGTCTCATTTGGGCGGCGGCACCATTGTCGCGCCCCAGGCCGAGATCAAAGCCGATGCCGCGACATGGGATATCGAGGCTGAGCGCGAGCTGCGTAAAATTCCGTTCTTCGTACGCGGCAAAGCCCGGCGGAATACCGAAACCTATGCGGCCCAGCAAAATCTTCGCGTCATAAAAATCGAAACGCTCTACGACGCCAAAGCCTATTTTTCAGGAGACGCGGCATGAACCATATCGCCAATCAGAGCATCGCCGAAAAACTGCGCGGCGCCAGTTGCGGCACGTCATGCGGTGATGGTGAGGGAAGTGTACAGATCGCGCTCGACCCCGCGCTGCAAATCGGTGGCGCCAAGGTGTTCGCCGTGTATGGCAAAGGCGGCATCGGCAAGAGCACGACATCGTCGAACCTCTCCGCGGCATTCTCAAAAATTGGCAAGCGGGTTCTGCAGATCGGGTGCGACCCCAAGCATGATTCCACGTTCACTTTGACCAAGCGGCTGGTCCCGACCGTGATCGATGCGCTGGAGGCGGTGGATTTCCACCCCGAGGAATTGCGTGTCGAGGATTTTGTATATTCCGGTTACGGCGGCGTGAAATGCGTCGAGGCTGGCGGCCCTCCGGCGGGCACCGGCTGCGGCGGGTATGTCGTTGGCCAGACCGTCAAATTGCTGAAAGAGCATCATCTGCTCGAAGATTCCGATGTTGTGATCTTTGATGTTCTGGGCGATGTGGTCTGCGGCGGGTTCGCCGCACCGCTGCAACATGCCGAGCGTGCGCTGATCGTCACGGCCAATGATTTTGACAGCATCTTCGCGATGAACCGTATCGTCGCGGCGATCGCCGCAAAATCGAAAAACTACCAGGTGCGCCTGGGCGGCGTGATCGCCAATCGCTCCGCCGCGACCGACCAGCTCGATAAATATAACGCCGCCACCGGCCTCTCGACCCTGGCACGCTTCCCGGATCTCGACATTATCCGACAGAGCCGTTTGAAAAAATCGGTGCTGTTCGAGATGGAGGACAGCCCCGCCTTGCGCGCCGTGCAGGCGGAGTATCTCAGCCTCGCTGAGGCGCTGTGGGCCGGTGTCGCGCCGCTCGCCGCCGTGCCGCTGAAAGACCGAGACATCTTCGACCTGCTGGGGTTCGAATGATGCAGGCTGGCACGTATCAGGAACGCCGGGGCGAGATCGAAACCTATTTCGACCAGACCGCGATGACCGCCTGGGCGAAGCTGACCAGTACCGCGCCGGTCAGTGGCATCCGCGCGAAAGTCCGTGCGGGACGTGACGAGATGCGCAACACGCTGCTGTCATGGCTGCCAGCCGACATGACCGGCCTGCGCCTGTTAGATGCGGGGGCAGGTACCGGGGCTTTGGCGATGGCCGCGGCGGCGCGCGGTGCCGAGGTCGTCGCCATCGACCTGTCGCCGGCACTCATCGCCCTGGCCGCCGAACGCGCCGCGTTGAGCCCCTATGCCAACAATATCAAATTTCATGCGGGCGATATGCTCGATCCGGCCTATGGGCGGTTCGACTACGTGGTCTGCATGGACAGCATCATCCATTATGCCGCACCGGATGCCATCGCGGCGCTCCGCCAGCTCGCCGCGCGTACCAGCCGCGCCGTGTTGTTCACCTTCGCGCCGCGCACATTGTTTTTGGGCAGCCTGCTGAGCATCGGCAAAATGCTGCCGCGCCGGGATCGTTCGCCGATGATCGAACCGCAGAGCGAGGCCAATCTGCGGCGGGTCTTCGCCATTGGCCGTTCACACCGGGTTTCCGCCAGTTTTTACATCAGCCAGGCCATGGAGTTGCCATTATGATCGGCGCGGATCGTCTGTTGAACCCCAAGGGGTTTGTGATGCGCTTCTGGCAGGGTGCCGGGCGCGCCTTGATGCCGTTCGCGGATGTCGCAACCGTCGAACTTCCCTGGCCGAAACTCGCGCGCCTCGCATTGTTCCAGTTGACCGTGGGGTTCTCAGCCGCGTTGATCATCGGCACGTTGAACCGCGTGATGATCGTGGAGCTGCATCTCTCGGCGGCCTTGGTCTCCATCATGATCTCGCTGCCGCTTCTGCTCGCTCCGGCGCGCACCATTATCGGCTTCAAATCCGACCAGCATCGTTCATCCTTCGGGTGGAAGCGGCTGCCCTATCTGTGGTTCGGTACGCTCATGCAATGGGGCGGGCTTGCGATCATGCCCTTCGCGTTAATTGTCCTTTCGGGTGACAGCCACGCGCCGCATTTCGTCGGCCCGCTCGCCGCCGCACTTGCGTTTCTGCTCGTCGGTGCGGGCATGCACACCACGCAAACAGCGGGCCTGGCGTTGGCGACCGATATGGCGCCTGAAGCCTCCCGCCCGCGCGTGGTCGGCATGTTGTGCGTCATGCTGCTGCTCGGCATCTGCATCGGCGCGCTGGGTTATGGCGCGCTGTTGCGCCATTTCAGTGAATTGCGGCTGGTGCAGGTGGTGCAGGGCTCGGCGGTGGTCACGCTGTTCATCAACGGCTTTGCCATGTGGCAACAGGAGCCGCGCCGCGCCTCGACCAAGGTGGCAAGCACCGTGGCGGTGCCAACGCTCGGCCAAGCCTGGAAATTATTCAGTGCCAATGAAAAATCCACCCGTCGCCTGGTGACCATCGGCGCGGGAACCATGGCGCTGTCCATGCAGGACATTCTGCTGGAGCCCTATGGCGGGCAGATATTGCATCTCACCGTCGGGCAGACCACGTCGCTCACTGCCGCACTGGCGGGCGGCGGGCTTACCGGCCTGGCTGTTGCGGGGCGGCGTTTGAGCCGGGGTGGCGATCCGTTCCGGGTGGCGGCGTTCGGGTTGTTGGTCGGGCTCTGCGCCTTTGTCTCCGTCATAATCTCCGCACCGCTGGCCTATCCGCCATTATTTGCCGTCGGCGTGTTCATGATCGGGCTGGCTGGCGGGCTGTTCCTCGTCGGCACATTATCAGACGCCATGGGCCGGGCGGTCGATGGCATGAGCGGCCTCGCCCTCGGGGCCTGGGGGTCGGTTCAGGCCGTGGCGGCGGGTTCCGCCATCGCCTTTGGCGGCATCCTGCGCGATGTGGTGGGCGCCACAACCGGCAGCCCTGTCGCCGGGTATGACGCCGTCTACGCGCTTGAAATCGGCTTGATTTTCGTCACCCTCATCGCCCTCGGCCCGCTCGTACGCCGCCGCGCGGCACCTGCTTTCCGCGCCATTCCCGCCATTTCCACCATAAAAACCTGAAACAGAGGTCGCCCATGCAAACCGGAGCCATCACCCCTTATATCGATGTCGCCCAGCTCACGCTTTATGCGTTCTGGATATTTTTCGCGGGCCTGGTGATTTATTTGACCATGGAGAGCAAGCGCGAGGGCTTCCCGTTGATCACCAACCGCGAGGGTGAGCGCCCGACCGGCATTTTGCCGATGCCCGCTCCAAAAACCTTCATCTTCGCCGATGGCACCACCAAAAGCGTGCCGATGATGGAGCCCGAAGAAATTGTGCACGCGCTGCAACACCAGAATTTTGAGGGCGCACCCTGGGTGCCGACCGGCGATCCGATGCAGGATGGCATGGGGCCCGCCGGTTACGCGCTGCGCGCCACCACACCTGAACTGACCTTCCATGGTGAGCATCGCACCGTGCCGCTGCGCGTGGCCGCCGACCATTGGGTGGCCGAGGAAGACCCAGACCCGCGTGGCTGGGACGTGATCACCGCCGACCATGAAGTCGCGGGCACGGTCTCGGACATCTGGATCGACCGGGCGGAAGCGAATGCGCGCTTCATCGAGGTTGCCACCCCGGCAGGCGGGCATGTGATCGTGCCGATTGAGCTGACCCAGGTTGAAACCCGCCGGGTGGGCGGCATCATCCGCGTGGTGTCGGTCACCGCAGCACAGCTTGCCGCCGCCCCGCACACCGAGAGCCCCGATTGCCTCACCGCGCGCGAGGAAGACCGTATCCAGGCCTATTTCGCCTCGGGGCATCTCTACGCATTCCCCTCCCGCCAGGAGCCACTGATATGAGCCGCTTCAAAGGCCGCCCGATGGATGGTCTGCCCGGCCGTCTGCCGGAAGGTGAGGTCGTGTTATGGCAGGCCAAGCCTGCCTGGCGGGCCATGGCGCGGGAGACATTTCGCATCCGTTTGGTTGCGGTCTATTTCGCGGCTTTGGTGGTCTGGCGTGTGGCGGGGTCCATGCAGGCCGGGCATGATCTGCATTATGCCCTTATCTCCGCGGCGTCGTGCATGATCCTGGGGGCGGCTGGCGTGTCACTCTTTTGCCTGTTCGCCTGGCTGATCGCGCGTACCACCACCTACACCATCACGCAAAAGCGCGTTGTGATCACCTATGGCATGGCGCTGCCAAAATCCCTGAACCTGCCTTTCACCGCGATCGATGCGGCCAATCTGCGGCTGAACGCCGATGGCACAGGCAAT
>JAQNCU010000105.1 GCA_029077775.1 Acidocella sp.
GCCCCAGATCATCCCGGCTGGCATCTTCGATCGTCCCCCCAAGATCACGCGCGATCACGCGCCCGCCGGTGACGATCGCGATGTCTTCCAGCATCGCCTTACGCCAATGCCCATAATCAGGGGGGTGGATCGCCGCCACCTGCCCGCCGCCGCCGCGCGTGTTCAACAACGCCATCACCGCCGCTGGGGAGACCTCCTCCGCGATAATCAATAATGGCTGATTGCTGCGTCCGAGCAAAGTGCGGATATGCTCGATCTCGCTGGCCGTGGTGATTTTGAGGTCGGTCATTAAAATCAGCGGTTCATCCAGCACCGCCTGCATCCGCTCCACATCCGTGACCATATGATGCGAGATATAGCCCCGGTCGAAATTCATCCCGTCGGTCACCTCAACAAAGGTCTCGACCGTGGCGCTGTTCTCCACGGTCACGAGGCCCTGCGGCCCGGCGCGCTCCAGGGCCTCGGCCACAATTGCACCGGTCGCCGGGTCGTTATTGGCGGCAATGGTCGCCACGGCATGGACCTCCGCGGCATCGCGCAGCGGCCGGGCGAGCCTGCGCAGGGCGGCAATCACCTCCTCCAGGGCAACCTCCATCCCATGCACCAGGGCCACCGCGTTGTCGCCTGCTGCCAGGCGCGCCAGCCCGCGCTGGATCAGCGCATCGGCCAGCACGGTGGCCGTGGTGGTGCCATCACCTGCCACCTCGTTGGTCTGGGCGGATACCTCACGCAAAATCTGCGCCCCCATATTCTCGAACTTATCCGGCAGGTCGATCTCAGCGGCGATCGACACGCCATCGCGGGAGACCAAAGGCGTGCCGATTGGCCGGTCGATGATCGCGTTCATCCCCCGTGGCCCCAGCGTGCCGCGTACCGCGCGCGCCATCTTGGCAACCCCTCGCCCCAAGGCAGCACGGGCGGCTTCATCGTGCAGCAGGATTTTTGCCATGGCGTTTCCCCGGTTATTATGCGGCGTAATTTATGGTTTCGATACATCATGGCAGCGGCCACACATCTCGCGGACCGCCGCCTTCGCGCCTGGAGTCTCAGCCGTCAATCATATTTGATAAACGCCATCGCCTCATCCATGTCACCGAATAATGTGACCGTGTTATCATCCACCATCACCATCCGGCCATAATGCGTCGAGGTTGAAATTTCGAATGTATAAGGGGTGATGATCCGCCCCAGCGCCTCGGAGATTTCATCCATCTTGAAGGCGATCTTGCCTTCGCCGTCGATTCTGATCATCGCGGGCAGATAGGTCACGCGAATGCCCGGCTTTTCCGCCATAACCTCGGCGATGGCGCGCGCCTCCACGCTGTCATTCATGGTCACCCCGCATTGATGCGAGATGGTGCCTTCAAACTTCACATCCTTCATGGATTTGAAGATATTGTCAGCATGGTGGGTGGGAAGTGCCTGTGTCATGTTCATGATCCTCTCAACGGTCGAGTGTCTGGCGGACATCGAAGCCAATTTCAGCAGCGATCGCGCGCGCCCGGTTTTTCTGCAGGTCGAACACATCCGAGAATTGCGCGACCTTAACCCGGGGTAACGACCATACAGGCTGCATCTGATGCGCCGCGAGCATCGCAAGCTGCCCGTGTTTCTCGAACCAATGCACGAATAACTTCCGGTTCGCCTCGCCATGCGTGGGGTCGAGCGCCAGGATGCTGAACAACTCAACCGCATTGGCAAGGTTGCGTTCATAATCACCTTCGGCAGCGGAAACCACGGCGGGCGTCATGAAATCATTCTGCGAAGCGGCCATCTGCATGATAAAGCCGCTGCGAAACAATTCTGCCACCAAAGGTTCAAACACGATGTTGGTGGCGAAATATTGCTCAAGATAATCGGTCGCCCCCATCACCGCCTCGATAGCATGGCGTGTCCCCTGCCAGATCGGGTCTTCCAGCCAATGATGCTTGCCCGCTTCCTGGTCGATCCCTTCGATATCCAGCGCCAGTTCACCCAGATACAACGTCACATCCTGGGAGAAGCGAAGTTTATACGATGAATTGGTGAGAATCGCGTTATTGATCATCTGCGTATAACCATAACGCTGCGCCTGCATGGTCGATGTGCCGAGGCCGAATTCCGCGTGTTTATACGCGCCCAGATGATCGGATAATGTTTTCACCCATGCCTTGTCGAAACGCTTTGGCGCGCCGGAGCGGCGGCCATTCTCGATCACATTGCTGATCATGCCGACAATGGTTGATTGCCGCTGATAATGCGTACGCTCCCATTCCTGGTCGATCGCGCGGAATTTGTGCCAGTCGGAGGATTTCACTTCCGTCCACCGCTCATCATAGGTTGGCGTACCATCTGCGAAGGATATGATCCAGTCCTGCAACAGATACCGCTTGGGGTCGGGCTGAACATCAACCGTCATATCCTCGTAATGGCTGGCCTTCCGGCCCTTGGGCTCGAAATAATTATATTTCCGGCTATCCCATCCGGCGAACTGCGCGGCTCCGGCGGCGCCAGATTTTTGCGGGGTTTTTCCTGTGGTCGCGCTCATATTATTGTTCCTCCGTTTATAGTTGACGGCGCGTCAGCGGACCGCCGGGGTAAATTTATCGACGTAAATATGCTCAGGCTCCACGCCCGCCATGCGCAGCACCGGCAGAACAGCATCGATCATCGGCGGCGGCCCACAGGAATAGGCGTCGATCTCGCCTTGTGGCTTTTCCGCCGCCAAATGCCGCGCCAGCACGTCATGCACAAAGCCCCGCTCGCCGGTCCAGCCCGCATCGTCATCAGCCATCGAAAGCGCGGGGATGAATTTAAAATCCGGTATCTGCGTTACAATCCGCGCGAACTCATCGAGGTTGAATAAATCGGCCTGGGTCCGCGCGCCATAAAAAAACCGCACAGGCCGCTGCTCGCCGCTCGCCACATGGTCCATCAGGATCGACCGCAGGGGCGACATGCCAGACCCGCCGCCGATGAGCAGCATCGGGCCTGCGCGGTCCTCGCGCCGGAAACACGTGCCGTAGGGGCCTTTCAGTTCCAGTTCGGCGCCGGGCTGCAATTGACCATCCAGCGCGTTAGAGAACGCCCCATCGGGATATTTTTTGATAATGAATGAAAGCTTTTGCGGCTCATCGGGCGGGTTCGCCATCGAGAAAGACCGCGTCACCTGCCCGCCAGGCAGCGTGATATCCACATATTGCCCGGCCCAGAATTTCAATGGCTGTGACAGCTCGATATCCAACTGGCGAATGTCATGAGTAAGATGCTCGATATGAACAAGCCGCGCCGTGAACGACCGCACCGCGATCGACCGGCGCATCAGATCCTCATCGTAATTCAGCAATTCAATGGAAACATCGCTATACGCATGGGTTTTACACAATAAAATAAAACCAGACTCACGCTCAGCCTCTGACAGCGCGAAGGTCGAATGTTTCAACAGCTCAACATCGCCATCCAGCAGGCGGGATTTGCAGGAACTGCATTGCCCCTCCTTACAGCCATGCATGACCGAGATACCCTGCCGGAACGCGGCATCCAGAACGGTCTCGCCGTCCTCGACATCCATCTCAATCCCCACGGGCTCGAAGCGCACTTTATATGTCGTGATCACCGCCATATGCATGGTCTTTCTTGTTATCGTTGGTCGCCTTGGGCGCATCCGGGTGCCACATAACTGGCACCCGGCGCATCACCGTCTTTAGTTGATCGGGTTGATCGTAAAGCCCTTGCGGTATTCCGCCGCAGCGGTCACCCGCTCGGCATCGCTCAGCGCCCTGAAACCGATCAGCGGGCTGCCCAAAATGTGGCCGCGAACATCGTCCAGCGTCCACATTTTGGCATCGTCAAAATGCAGATGCGGCTGCGGCACCAGGGTCTTGCCATCGGCGCGCACAAAGCCAAGATCCGTGATCGCATCGGCCAGATCCCAGCCATGATAGCACTCCTCCCACTCACGCCGGCCTGAGAACCGTCCCATCGCCGGGGTCGGACGTCCCTCATACTCCGCGGCAAACGCCACTTTATGCGTCCACCGGCATTGCTCGGAGCAATAGGTATAGACCTTGCCTTCCACCGTATCATAGGTGAAATCCTCGCGGATAAGGCATGGCACCATGCAGCTCCAGCAACGATGCGGATAGGTATACCCGGTATCAGCATTGAACAGCACGTTGGTCTGGCCCTTTTCCGAGAGCTTGGCATACCATTTCCAGTAATTGCCGAACTGCGCGTACCAGCCTGGATATTTATGCTCAAACCATTCAAAATCCCGCTCGGTCTGCGCTTCAATCCGCCAGAAATTCACGGGCCAGCCAACCGAGAAGAATTGCGCCGTCAGATGCACATAATTGCTTTTAACGATCCGGTCCCACGCCGCCGCCACATCGTCATGATGGATCTTGATACCATATTTTTCCAGCGGCAGCATATAAGTCCGGTAATAATCCTCGTAAATCCACCGATGCCACAGCTCGGCATAGCTCTCCTTGTTCTTGTCACGATCCGTGGTTCCGTATTCAACAAACGTACCGATGGCGGCATCCACAATCGCATGGTTTTGCCAGAACGCATATTTCAGATCACGTTCGAGCAACAGATGGTTGTCCGGGTCGTTGATCAACGACATCAACAGTGAATGCCCGTTGCCAACATGGCGGCTCTCATCAGACTGCACCGAGAGGAACACGGTGGGCAAGGCATAATCCCCGTTGCGCGCTGCCTCGGATGGCATCGCGACAAACAGCGTGTTGGTAAACGCGGTCTCGGCCACCACGGTCAGATACACATTGGCCGATGTGATCGCATCACCGGTCACAAACCCTTCAGCAAATTGCCGCCCGATGGTCGAGGCATAGCATTTCCCGAAAGCGGCTTCCGTGATATCGAACCCGGCCGGGTCGATGTAATTCTCCATGTACCATTTTTTAAGGTTCATCTGAATGGTGGAGTGCCGGAATTCATCGACCATCTGCATGGCAAACCCGGTACGTAGCTCCTCACCCGGCGCCAAACGGCCAACCATGGCCATTGAGCGTGCGGCGGAGATCTCGGGGAAGGGAATGATCGCCAGGAACAGCTTCATCCACTCCACCCAGCGCGGCTGAACATTGCGGAACATATCCCCCCGCAACGCGGCATCCAGCGCACCATAAACCCGGTTGTCTTTTTCTTCCTGCATGGGAAAATAAGACCGCAGAACCTGCTTCATCGGGTCGCGCGGGGTTTTTTTGATCTTATAGTCGGTGGGGAAGGTCATCGCTTCCTGAACATAGCTCGGTGTCCAGCCGAGATCCGCAACACGCTTTGTCGCATCCGAGATACTCATCCCGCGCTGTGCAATAATCTTGTTAAGATTTAAACCCTCAGGCATCTTGGAAATCTCCTTTGAATGGGTGTTTTCATAAAATTCCGGAACGCGGCAGGGCTCATCGCCGATGCAACGCCGTTTTTCATACTTTGCAAATGTGATGCCAAATTCACAATATCTTTTAATCCCAGCATAGGCGTCATACGTGAATTATAATGCGTAAGTGCCAACGGCTCATCATGCGACAACCGCCGCATCGCTTTGTCGCACAGTGCGACATTGGCAACGCTTCCCACCAAATTGATCCTGGCTTTCATTGAACGAGGTCACCTTTAGCGCGGCCGGTGAAGCTTTTATCCTCGGCAATCCAGCGTGCCGCCAGCACGAGCGCGCCCATGGCAAAATCCTTGCCATGCGCCTTGATCATGGCCTCCGCGATGATACCAAGCTCGGTGAAAAACCGGTCTTTGGACATTTCATCCTCGGTCATCGTCAGGCCCTTTCTGTGCGGCGAAAAAGTAAATCCGGCAACATCACGGTTCCAGCCTCGCCATCCAGCGTTGCGAAAGCCAAAGCCTGCCCGTCCGGTGAAAAGGAGAGCAAAATCGGCGCGGTGCCGGGCTCTCGCACCTGTATCGCTGACTGATCATCGACGGCTCGTAATACAATCCGCCCCTGTTTGTCGGCACAGGCAATAACAGGGAGGCGCGGATGGCACGCCACCGGCCCGCGCATATCGTTTCCAGAAATCTCAAACAGGTCGCCATTGCGCCAGACAAGCAGAAACGCTTCACCGCCAATCAATAGATTTCCCATGATCTCGAACGCGATCGCGGTCGCTGATATGGGAATGTCCACATGCCGCCAGGCGGGCTCATCTCGCGCCCTTATGACAAGGCTGCCCTGGTGGCTGGCGGCGGCAAGCATCCCGCCATCGTGCCGCCATGCCAGCATTGTACAGGCGCCAAGCATCGGCGCGCGGGGGGCATCGCGCACGGCACACGCCTCCATCGAGACGCCGTCGCCATAACCCACAGCCAGATGCAGCCCGGCGGGATCGTAGCAGAGCCCAGTCACCGCTTTCGGCATGGTCAGGCGGCGCGCATCCGGGCCCAGGATGTCCACATGCCGCCCGGTGGCGCAGGCCCGCCTCCCGCCCCGGCCCGCCGCCACCGCGTTTATTGACTTTCGGCGGCCATCAATGATTTTTATCTCACCATCGTTCATCCGGCAAAAAGCACCATCCGCGCCGCCGGTTAACACGCCACATAGGGGATCATTGGCCAGGCAGGTAACCGCCGTTTTATGTACGGGAAATATGGCGGGCGGCGGTGGTGGTGCGGTGGCCGCAATAATTTCAACGCCGCCGCCGGGCCGATTGGTCAACACGGGTGCGCCATCCCAGTTCGCCCGCATGATCGCGACCGAACCATCCTGCAACCCGAAGCAGGCAAAACCCTTGTCCCAGCCTAGCACGTTGATCTGGGTGTTGAACACAAAGCTCACCCCCAGCAGATCATGCAAAGGCGGAGCCATTCCCTGCGGCATCAGATGGTTCACATCAATATCCTGCATGTCATCGCAAATTTATGATTCGGCGTCCCCTTGATGGACAAATCAGAGCGAAGCAAGCGTCATGCCAAAAGGAAAATTCGGCGCTTGCCCGTCAACTATTGGCGTTTATACAAACCTCTTGGCCGCACCGATGTGATGATGCAAAACAACCGCAACACATCTGGCGTTCATTTTCGGAACAGCGCCGCCGGCAGCCGATAAATTTAGCCCCGGTTGCGCATCGCCCGATAGATCGTGTTGCGTGACACGCCGAGGCTTCGTGCCGCAGCACTTATATTGCCGTTGGCGTCACGCATTGCCGCCGCCACCTGACGCGCCTGCCCGTCGCGCAGTGCCGAACTGTTTTGCACCGTCACAAACTCGGTTGCAAATTCGGTTGCAAATTCGGTTGCAAATTTCGTCGCAAATTCCTTGCCGCGCGGCAACAAGGCATCTACATCGGCAGCCTCGATCCGCCCGGCACCGGAAAGACCAAGCCGCGTCAACAAATTGCGTAATTCCCTGATATTCCCTGGCCAGTCATGCCGCGCCAGCCGCGCCATCGCCTCATCGGATAAACGCGCATCTGGGGCCACCGCGTCGAGCAGGCTACGCGCGATTGTCGCAAAATCCGTACGCACAGCGAGGCGGGGCAGTTTAACCTCGCTTGCCGCCAACCGGTAATATAAATCTGCCCTGAATCTGCCTGCCGCAACCGCCGCACTAAGGTCCGCATTGGTGGCCGCCAGCACCAGCGTATCCACCACACGGCAGCCCGTACCGCCAACCGGGCGAATTGAAAAATCATCAAGAAAACGCAACAGAGCCGCCTGCACCCCAAGTGGCAGATCGGCAATCTCATCGAGAAACAATGTGCCGCCGTCGGCCTCCAGCGCCAGCCCTTTTGCGCCGCCGCGGCGTGCCCCGGTAAAAGCCCCCTCCGCATGGCCAAAAAGTTCCGCCGCCAGGAGATCCGGCGGAATCGCCGCACAATTCACCGCGACGAATGTGCCGCTGCGCCCAGATGCATGATGCGCGCTGCGGGCCACAACCTCTTTGCCCGTTCCCGTCTCACCCCGGATCAGCACCGGCAGGCACCGAAGGGCCGCGCGTCCGGCCATATCGAGCGCCGCGCGCACGGCGATGTCATCGGCAATGGCCGTGGTAACCGGGGCGCGCGCAGGCATCACCGGTACGGCCACGCTTGCGGGCTCTCTGGTGTCCAGCCTGGCCTGAAACAGCCTTCCTGAGCGATCGGTCATCATCCCCGCCACCCCAGGGCGAAACACGGGCGCACCTGGCGCAAAAAGTGCTGCCAGTGGCGTGCCCGATGGCTCCGGCAAGCCCGCGAGCATGAAGCGTGCCTGTTCGTTGGCAGCCACCACGAGGTCATTATTATCCAGCGCCAGCAATCCGGCATAGGCAGTGTCGAGAAATTCCCGACGGCCGTGCAAAGTCAAAATGCGCCCGGCATGGCTCGCCCGGAACAATTGGGCCTCAATCTGCGCCGCGGCAAGTGCTAGCGTTGCGCGCGCATGGGGCGCATAAGCTGCCGCCGCACAGGACGCATCCAGCACCCCGGCCAGGCTGCGGTCAGGTGCGAAAATTGGCGCGGTCATGCAGCTCAATCGGTCATGATCCAAAAAAAAATGCTCAGGGCCGCGCACATCCACCCGGGCCTGGGCGGCAATCGCGGTGCCCAATGCGTTGGTGCCCTGGCGGGTCTCACACCAGAATGTCCCTGGCGTAATGCCGAATGCCTCGATCTCTCCTTTCAGCGTTTCCGCGA
>JAQNCU010000520.1 GCA_029077775.1 Acidocella sp.
TCATCACGCCACCCTCAGCAGGTTTGCCGCTGTCTCGCCGCGGCGCACCGCATCGGGAGCGAACCAAACTTCCCCAATTTCATAGAGAGCTCCCTCATTGTGAAATGGAATAATCACGTCCACGGCGGACGATAGAAAATCCATCAGGGTTCGGTCATCCCACTGGCCGCCCTGCGGACTTCCCTTCACCAGCGCGAACAGGCGTTTGAATGCCTGTTCCGGGTTCCGTCCGTGAATTGTAGTGATTGACCCAGGGTGGCCAGAGACCACTTCATTGATATAAGTCCAGGCCGCATCGTCCCGTAATTCTTGCAGGAGGATACGATCAGGCTTCATGCGCAAGCTCGCCTGCAACAGAAGCTCGGCAGTGACGCGCGAGAGCCCGATGTTATCCTTGCTATAGAGCAAACGAACATGGTTCGGCTGCGGGATCACCAACTCAAGAGTGTCCTCGATGGTGATGAGGCGTTCGCTCATCGGGATCGCACCGATGAGCGTCTTGCTCATCGTGGTTTTCCCCGAGCCCGTCGCGCCACAGAGCAGAATCGTCAGGCGCGATGTGACGCATTTTTCGAGGAAGGGATGAAGATCGCCGGCGTCGTACAGCGCGAGTAATTCGCCATAATCTCGTAACATTGCCTCTCGGCGCTGCTCCCACTGATTCCAGCGGTGCGCCTGATAGCGATTTGTCACGGCCGCGAGTGGGGAGACCGTGTTTCCTGGTTTGCGGATGGTCATGCTTAAAGTGCCGGTTGGCACCGCGGGTGGCATGCAAATTTGCAGTCTCTCACCGCCGGGCAGCTCGGTTGCGCATAGCGGGTTGCGGGGGCCGACATCTTGCTTGCGCAGCGCGCCGGCCAGTGTGGCAATGTCCTCTAAATCAAAATACTCAAAGGACACGCTTTCGGCGCGAAAAACGCCGCGCTGCCGCACGAACAATTCACCGGGGCGGTTGATACAAAGCTCCTCCGTGGCTGGATCATCTAGCCACGGAGCCAGAGGCTTCATAAGAAAATTGAGCTGAAGTGCCGCTTCACCCACCATTGCCCAAGCTCGCCGGGCTATCGACTTCCAGTTTGTAGACGCCGGAGAAATCGAGATCATGAGCAACGATCAGCCCCACCGTATCCCCTTGGTTCTTCGTCAGGGTCGGCGGAATATTAATCGAGTTTTGGAGGGCGGTGTTGGCAATGGACTGGCCATTTGACTGCGCCGCATAGACGAAGCCGAGGGCGGCCTGCTGCTGTGTCGAATTGTTGCCGCCATTTCCTGCCGCCTCGATGGTGGCAGCGTCCAAACCCCCTTGAACAAGGGTCAGCATGAGCGCGCCGCCAAACCGTTGCCAGAAATGATTGTCGACAGCGCCGGGCAACCCCGAGCGGCCCAGCTCATCCGTGCCGGGCGAATCCAGGGTGATGATGACATGATCCGGTGTCTCCGCGCGGGTCCAATCCACGAACACGCGGTTCTGGCCTTGAAGCAGGCCGCTTTCGATCTGGCCGACAATTTTGGTCCCGCGGTCGAGAAGCACGACATTTCCGGTTGTTCCGCGAATGTCTATCGGCACAACGCATGTAACTAGGCCGGGCAGTTCGCTATTAATCGCGGTCTGGAGGCTGCACGGGATCATGGTGCCTTCGGTGATGGTCATATTCGGATTGGCCAACACAGCGGCCTGCTCGCCCTCCAACGGCGTCGGGGTGAGCCGCGCGCCGA
>JAQNCU010000106.1 GCA_029077775.1 Acidocella sp.
CATCCCGTATCATCAAGCTGATCCTCAAAAATCAGTCTTGAATCAGACTTCTTGCCGCGCCGGAATCCCCAAAATACTGAATTCGTCACTACGCTCTAGAGCGTCTTCCGATCAAACGGAAACGCTCTAACCTCAATTTTGCGAGCAATTTCATCCGATCAGGTCGTCTCGTCGAGTCAACCTGATCGGATATTGCTCCAGGTCCGCTCGTTTTGCGAGCGAACCTGGAGTCTGAATCGCCCTCTAGATATTTCGGTAAAGCCGGATTCAGATCCTTGATCGGATCGCAAAGCGATTCGATCAAGGATCATCCGGGTCTAGCGGGGGCGGAAGAGCTTGAACTCGGAGTCCGGCGTGATCTGAGCGTAGGAGGCCGGGCCGCCCGCGCGGAGCACGATGCCCGCACCGAAGGTGTCGAACACGCCGTTTTGCAAAAGGTTTTGGTCGATGTGCACGCCGATCACCTCACCCAGGACCAGCCAGGCATCGACCTCGATGCCGGCATGGGATTTCAGGCGGATGATATCGGCCACCTTGCACTCAAAATTCACCGGGCTCTCGGCCACGCGCGGCGGGGCGATGAGGCGCGATGGCAGTTTGGTGAGGCCCGCGAGGTCGAACTCATCGACCCCATAGGCTACGGCGGCGCAGGATTCGTTCATTTTTTCGGCAAGGGCGCGGGTGGTCAGGTTCCAGACGAACGCCCCGGTCTCCTCGATGTTGCGCAGAGAATCCTTTCGGCCAATGCTGGAGAAGCCGATAATCGGTGGCGTGTAGTTGAAGGCGTTGAAAAAACTATAGGGTGCCAGATTGACGGACCCCGAGAGGCCCTGGGTTGAGACCCAGCCGATGGGCCGGGGGCCGACAATGGCGTTGAACGGGTCATGGGCCAGCCCATGACCAGAGCCTGGCTCGTAGAAATAGGCTTCCCTCACGCGACATTCCCGTTCTGCTGATCGTTTTTACCGGGATAGCGTATCTTGTCGCCCAGGCGGCGACAAGCGCGCAGGCTACGACTGTTTTACTTCCATTCACGGTCCACCACGGGCTCTCGCGGTAGGGCGGGCAGGTACATCTGGACGTTATTGCCGCCGCTATCCACCGCGCGGTGCAGGGCTGCCGTGGCGCGGCGGGTGAGTTCCAGCGGGTTATAGAGATCATCCACCCCGGAGAAGGCCGCCGCCCCGCAACTTACGGTGAGCAAATGCATGTCATGAGCGGGGTTCGACACGCCGAGGGAACGGACCAGTTCGGCGATGGCGGTGCCGACCTTGAAGGCGCCCTCGGCATCGGCCAGCGGCAGCAGGACGGCGATGGTGTCATCGTCATACCGGGCGACGATATCGCCGGTGCGGCGCGGGACGGATTGCACAGCCTGGGCAATATGGCGCAGGCATTCATCGCCGCTGCCAGCGCCAAAACGGCCCTGGAATTCCTGGAAATGGTCAATCTCCAGCAACACCAACCCCAGCGGCTTGCGGCTGCGCACCGCGCGTTTGAACTCATACCCCAGGCTGATATCGAATTGCCGCCGGTCGGCAAGGCCGGTCACGGCGTCTTCCAGGAGCAGCGCGCCGCCCGCCACATGCGAGGCCAGCTTGGTCTCCGCACGTTTGGGGTCGGACACGTCGATGATGATCCCGGCTATCGTATCCCGGCCACTAACCGGATCGGGCTCAACCCCGCCGCGCATAATGACATGCCGGATCTCGCCATCCGGGCGGCGCAGCCGTGCCGCAACCTCAAAATGGCCCCGCAGCGTGGTTGCCTCCTCGATCAGTTCCGCGATTCGCTTGCTATCAGCCGGGTGGAAGGCGGCGAGTGCTGCGTTAAGCTCTGGTGTGTAATAGGCGCGCCACAGACCAAAAATGCGAAACACCTCATCCGACCATTCAAACTGGCGGCCCGGCAGGCTGATCTGCCAATGCCCGACATGGCCATTACGCTCAGCGAGGTCCAGCCATTTATTGGCGGCGGCGGTGGCGCGTTCCGCCCGGATGGCACGCTGGACCAGCCGGGGAGACCAGACATTGATATGGCCCTGTTTAAGACGCGCGACCGCAGGCCAGAACCCGATGGGCACGCCGAGCAGCAACATGGCGGCGGCGAGGTGCAGGCCCGGCAGCATGGCCGAAAGGCCGAGTTGTGGGCAGGTGGCGATAAGCATTTGTACGGCCGCACCGGCGAGCAAGACGGTGAGAAGGAACCCCCGGCGGCGGCCCAAGAGCGAAATATCCGTCGCCATCGAGAGGTCAGACACGGCGGCGGCCATCGCGATATAGGCAACGGCCTCGAACAGGTTTGCGGTCATGTGATCCACCAATGGTTATGCGCCCAACCGAAATATCGGAGCGGGTTAAGCTTTTATCTAATTTGGAGGATACGGAGGCTGCGGTTAGGGCAAGGTTAACAAGGTGCCGGAGATGATGATATTCGCGTAGGCGTAGGGATATTCATCGGTGAGGGAGAGCGCGATATGCGGCTGGTACCCCGGCGGCGTGATCTCAGACAACCGGCGCAGCGCGCCGCCATGCAACGACATTGTGGGCTGCCCGGAGGGCAGGTTGGTGACCCGCAGATCGGCAAAAAACACGCTTTGGCGGAACCCTGTCCCCAGCGCCTTGGCGCAAGCCTCCTTGGCCGCGAAACGCTTGGCATAGCTCGCCGCACGGGCATGGGTGCGCCGGTCGGCGCGGGCGCGCTCAGCGGGGGAAAATATGCGGGCGGTGAAGCGATCACCAAAGCGGGTCAGCGCCTCCTCGATCCGTCTGATGTCGCAAATATCGGACCCCAGGCCGATGATCATGGGGTGATCATGGGGTGGTCATGTTTTGGCGCGCTCAACCTGGGCGATGCCGACCGCGCCGCGCAGGCCGGCGATGATCTGGCCGAGATGGCGCAGGTCGCGGACCTCGATATCGAGCAGCGCCTCGAAAAAATCCTGCTGGCGGTGCACGATTTTGAGGTTGGCGATGGCACCTTCCTGTTTGGCGACCGCCGTGGTGAGGGAGGCCAGCGCATGCGGGTTGTTGGTGGCGATGACGCTGACGCGGCCGATGAAGGTTTGCGGTTTGGCATCGCCCCGGGTGAGGATGCCCGCGTTCCAATCGACATCAATGAACCGCTCCGGCGTGGCGGCGAAGGTCTCCAGCGTGGCGCAATCCTTGGTGTGGACGGTAACACCCTTGCCGGTGGTGACAATCCCCACGATTTTGTCGCCCGGTAGCGGGTGACAGCACCCGGCGTAATGCACATCCATGCCGCTGACGAGGCCCGTGATGGGCATGGTGTTGTCGGTGCTCTGGCCCGGGCTGCGCGGGGAGCGGGCGGTTAGCGACTGGCCCATGAAGGCGGGCATCATCCGGGGCGCGCGGGCCTCACGCAATTGCGGATAGGCGGCGTAGACCACATCGCGCGGCGCGATGACGCCGGTGCTGACGGCGACGAACAGATCATCGAGCGAAGCCTGTTTGAGCAGCTTGGCCGTGCTCTCTATGATCTTCTCGGCGCCATCGACGCCTTCCTGGCGGAAGGCCTTGGCGAGCGCCGATTTACCGGCATCGCGATGCTGCTCGCGCATTTGCTGGGCAAGAAACCGGCGGATGCGCGCGCGCGCCTTGCCGGTGGTGACGAAGCGTTCCCAGGCGGGTGATGGCGAGCCGCCCCGCGCGGTGAGGATTTCCACCTGATCGCCGTTTTGCAGCTCGTAGCGCAGCGGCATCAGGCGGCCATTGATCCGTGCGCCGACGCAGGTATCGCCGATCTGGCTGTGCACGGCGTAGGCGAAATCCACCGATGTGGCACCGCGCGGCAATTGGATGAGCTGGCCCTTTGGCGTGAAGCAGAAAACCTGGTCCTGGTAGAGTTCGAGCTTGGTGTTCTCAAGGAACTCATCCGGGGCCGAGGAGTTTTCAAGAATTTCCAGCAGATCCTGCACCCAGCGGAACTGCTTGAGGTCGGCGCGCGAGGCCCCGGATTGTTTGTAGAGCCAATGCGCGGCCACACCGTTCTCGGCGATGATCTGCATGTCGGCGGTGCGGATCTGGATTTCAATTTTTTGGTTGCGGGGGTGGCGCAGGGTGACACCCGTATGCAGCGATTGATAGCCATTGGCCTTGGGCGTCGAGATATAATCCTTAAAGCGCCCGGCGATGACCGGATAGGCGCCGTGGATTTCACCCAAAGCGACGTAACACGCCTCCCGCGAGGGGACGATGATGCGAAAGGCCATGATGTCCGATAATTGCTCGAAGGCGACGTTGCGGCGCTGCATCTTCTCCCAGATGGAATAGGGCGATTTTTCGCGGCCCACGATCTCGATGATCTCGACGTCGGCCTTTTTACAGACGCGCAATAATTCCTGGCGCACTTCCTCGATCACGTCAGCGCCCTGGCCGCGCAGGAAGTTCAGGCGCGCCTGGATGGTGTCGTAAGCCTCGGGGTCAAGCTCGGCGAAGGAGCGGGTTTGCAGCTCGGTTTTGACCGATTCCATACCGATGCGCTCGGCCAGCGGGGCGTAGATCTCCATGGTTTCCCGCGCGATGCGCTGCCGCCGGGGTGCGGCACTCACCGCGCCGATGGTGCGCATATTATGCAGCCGGTCGGCGAGCTTGACGATGAGCACGCGGATATCCTTGCTCATCGCCAGCACGAGCTTGCGGAAATTCTCGGCCTGTTTGGTGCGGTCCGATTGCAGTTCGAGCCGGGTGAGTTTGGTGACGCCATCGACCAGCCCGGCGATTTCTGCGCCGAAACGCTTCTGCACAAGGGGTAAGGTGATCGAGGTATCCTCGATCACGTCATGCAGCAGCGCCGTGATGATCGAGGAGGCATCGAGCCGGTAGCCCGCAAGGATGTTGGCGACCGCCAGCGGGTGGGTGATATAGGGCTCGCCATTATCGCGTAATTGTGTCTCATGCGCGGCCAGGGCGACGGCGTAGGCATCGCCGATGGTGGCGGGGTCGGCCTTGGTGTCATAGGCCGTGATACGGGACAGGAGGACGGAGAGTTCAGGCGGCGAGGCGGCGGCGGACAGCCCTTCGGGTGAAAAGGCGGGTTGGCGCCGAAGACCATCACCCGCCTTCATGTCGGTCAGCGGCGCGATTTGCCGCCGAGTTCAGCCTCGATCGCGGCCTGGATATCCTCAGGCGACATTTCTTCGGCCTCGGCAGCCATGGCGGCGGCTTCTTCCTCGGCCGAGACATCCTGGAGACCGAAGATGTTCTGGTCGGTCGGGATGAGGTCGAGGACTTCCTCGTCCACAGGCTCAGGCTCGGGCACGCGGGAGAGGGATTTTACGAGGTCTTGCTCAAGATCGGCGAGCACCAGGGTCTCGTCGGCGATTTCACGCAAGGCGACGACCGGGTTTTTGTCGTTGTCACGGTCGATGGTGAGTTGCTCACCACGGCTGATGTTGCGCGCGCGCTGAGAGGCCAGCAGCACGAGCTGAAACCTGTTGGGAACCTTTAATACGCAATCTTCTACGGTGACGCGAGCCATCCGGCACTCTCCAGCCAAAATACCAAGCTGTGTAAATACGCTCCGCGCCGCTGAGATGCAAGCCTGTAGCGCGCGGGTGTGGTGGGGCGGCCGCGCGCAAACAAAGACTAAGCCCCGGCTTAATGCACAGAGTCGAACCAGGGGCGGATGGTTTGCGGTGCGAGGTCTGACAATAACGATGCGGCGGTTTCCCGCAATATCGGGTGGCGCCAGGCGGGGGCGATGTCGATGATCGGTTGCAGCACGAAGGCCCGCCGGTGGGTGCTGGGGTGCGGCAGCATGGGCGCGCTGCCCCGGATGAGGCCGTTGAGGTCGATGATGTCGAGGTCCAGTGTGCGGGCGGCGTTGCGGACGGAACGCTGGCGACCAAATTCGGCCTCGATCCTGTGCAGCTCCGCCAACAGCGCCACGGGGTCCGCCGCGCCCCTGAACCGCGCGATGCCGTTGCAGTAATCGGGCTGGTCGCCCGCCGGGATGGCGGCGGTGCGGTACCAGGGGGATGTGGCAACCAGCGACAAACCCCTGATCTGGCGCAACGCAATGATGGCAGCCTGGCAGGTGTCTATGACCGTGCTGGTTTTAGACAGTGGCAGATTGGCCCCGATGGCGATCAAAATCATGGAAATTCATACATGTTCAAGGCTCTTCCTGTTTTGCGGGAAGTTTAGTAAGTGAATTGGAATTCGTCATTATCCATATTTTCGATCATTCATTTTATTAAAAATTATACCCGGAAAGACAATTAAATGAGACTCGCCCCGCAGGAGCGCACCGCTCTCTTCATTGATGGCGCTAATTTATACGCCGCCGCGCGCAGCCTTGGGTTTGATATCGATTACCGCAAATTGCTCGATTATTTTGGCACAAAAACGCATCTCGTGCGGGCCTATTATTACTCGGCTTTGCTGGATACGGAGGATTATTCGCCGCTGAAACCCCTGACGGATTGGCTGGCCTATAATGGCTATAGCCTGGTGACGAAACCCGCCAAGGAGTTCACCGATGCGATGGGGCGCAGGCGGATCAAGGGGAATATGGATATCGAGCTGGCCATCGACATGCTCGAACTCGCACCCCGGCTCGACCATGCGATATTATTCTCAGGCGATTCGGATTTCCGGCGGCTGGTGGAGGCGATGCAGCGCAAGGGGGTGCGGGTCTCGGTGGTCTCCAGCATCAAAACAGCGCCGCCGATGATCGCCGATGAGCTGCGCCGCCAGGCGGACCAGTTTATCGAGCTGTCGGAAATTGCGCCCGAGTTCAACCGCAAACCAACCGAGGCGCGGGCGCGGGTGAGCGTGCGCGACGACGATTACGCGTGAGCACCCCATAAACCCCGGCGCCGATTGCGGGTTATGCCCGAGATTGGTGGCGTATCGGGCGGCCAACCGGGTGGCGGAGGCTGGATGGCATAACGCGCCGGTGCCGAGCTTTGGCGGGCTGGATGCGGCGGTGTTGGTGGTGGGGCTGGCCCCTGGGGTACGGGGGGCCAACCGCACGGGGCGGCCCTTTACGGGGGATTACGCCGGGGTTTTGTTGTATGAGACGCTGATAAAATTTGGGTTTGCCGGGGGCGTTTATGGCGCGAGCGCCGATGATGGGGTGCGGTTGCAGGGCTGCCGGATTACCAATGCCGTGCGCTGCGTGCCACCGCAGAACAAGCCGACGCCCGCGGAAGCGCGCAATTGCCTGCCGTTTTTGCGCGATGAAATTGCCGCGATGCCGGAGCTGAGGGCGATCTTGGCGCTGGGGGTTTTATCACATGAGATGAGCCTGCGGGCGCTGGGCGTGAAGCCGTCGGCGCATATATTCCGGCACGGCGCGGTGCATGAGGTACGCCCCGGGCTGGCGCTGGTGGATAGCTATCATGTGTCCCGGTACAACACGAGCACGCGGCGCTTGACGCCGGGCATGTTCGAGGATGCCGTGCGGGCACTGATCCCCGCGCGCGGGGATGGTGGGGCGGCCGCGCGCAAATACAAGACTCCGCGCGGGGATGGTGGGGTGGCCGCGCGCGGATCGGGTTAAGAATAACGCTCTTCGAGCCAGGGGTCGGCGTTGTTGTGGTAGCCCCGCGTTTCCCAGAAGCCGGGCTGGTCGCTGTCGGAGAATTCGATCCGGACGAGCCATTTCGCGGATTTCCACAGATAATAACGGGGCACCATGCCGCGCAGCGGGCCGCCATGCGCGCGGGTGATCGGCGCGTCGTTCCAATGGTGGACCAGCATGACATCGGCCTGGTGGAACTGCGCCAGGCTGAGGTTGGTGGTGTACTCATCAAAGCTGTGGAAAATGACGTGGCGGCATGCGGCCTTGGGCGAGGCCAGCGCCAGGATTGTAGCCGCTGAGACCCCGCGCCAGCGGTTATCGTAATTCGACCATTGCGTGACGCAATGCATGTCGGCGGTCATCTCGGATTGCGGCAGGGCCATGAGCTCGGACCAGTCAAGCGTGACCGGGTTGTCCACCGCGCCGTCGATGACCAGGCGAAATTTATCGAGCGTGATCTCGGGCTGGATGCCGAGGTCGAGGATGGGCCAGTCCTGCACCAGTTTCTGCCCTGGCGGCAGGCGGGTGCCTGGGGGGGCGGTCTCGCCGGTAAGCAGCCGCCCGGCTCTGGCCCAGGCCTGTTTGGCGGCGATGAGCTTGTCGCGGAGGCCGTCAGCCATGGTTATGACCTTGTTTGGGGTGGATGGGGTCGATCCAGGCCACGGGCTCGGGGTTTTCCGCGGCCTCGATCTCGAGGTTGACGACCACCGCCTCGTTATCCGAGCGGATGACGACGCATTCCAGAGACTCGTCGGTGGAGGCGTTGATCTCCTGGTGCGGCACGAAAGGCGGGATGAAGATGAAATCGCCCGGCCCGGCCTCGGCCACGTATTCAAGGGCATTGCCCCAGCGCATGCGCGCGCGGCCGCGCAGGATGAAGATCACGCTTTCCAGCGCGCCGTGGTGGTGCGCGCCGGTTTTGGCGTTGGGGTTGATGTTGACGGTGCCCGCCCAGATTTTCTGCGCACCGACGCGCGCCGCGTTGATGGCGGCGGCGCGCTGCATGCCCGGGGTTTGCGGCGTGTTGGGGTCCAGGCTGCCCGCCG
>JAQNCU010000521.1 GCA_029077775.1 Acidocella sp.
GCCACCGCCGCCGCGTGGCGCTCGGCTGTAATGTCCCGGCCGAAGCCGTAGAGCAATTCGCCTTCGGCGACACGAGTCCAGGCGACCTGCCGCCGGTCGCCATCGATTGTCAGCATTGTCACAATGCGTTCCGAGGTCAGCGCAGCGGCGGCAAAATCATAGAAATAGGCGTACACGGCCTCGCGCTCGTCAGGTGCAATAAAATCGGCCATCCGCCGGGCGCGGCTATCCTGTTCACGCCAGCCCAGCGCCTTGGTCCAGGCCGGATTCACCGTAACGACCTCACCGCCAGGGCGAAGTATAATTTTTAGTATAGGGGAGAGATCCCATATCCGCTGCAGGGCGCGCATTGCGCCGCGCTGCTCGGTCAAATCCCGTCCGAACGCGTGGTTCAGTTCGCCATCCGGCGCCACGTCCCATACGATCACGCGGTAATCACCGTTCCGCATGCGGCAGCGGCACTCGAACCCCTGAATTGTCTCGCCCCCGGCTACCCGCGCCAGCGTCATCATGGTGGTTTCGATATCCTTGGGATGAACAAAGCTCAGCAGGTTGTTGCCCACCAACGATGCTTCCGGCCAGCCGATGCCCCGTTCGATCGCGGGATTGCTCTGATTTATCACGCCATGCTGGTCGAAGATGAGCATGTAGGTGCCGCTGAGAGACCAGATGCGGTTGCGCGCGCGTTTGGCCTCGGTCTCGGCCTCCTTGCGCGGATGAATGTTCACGTTTCTGCCGACCCAGCCCTCCACCACCCCCTCTGCGTGCCGGATGGGCGTGGCATAGACCAGATGCCAGAGATATTTGCCAGAAGCGGTTTGCAGCCGGCATTCCGCCTCGTAAGGCTCTCCGGCGGCAATGGCTTCTACCCAGCGCCGGCTAATGAATGGACGGTCCTGCGCATGCACGAGCGCGGACCAGCCCTCATCTTCGCCCGCAGAACCCAGACAGGTGCGCAGATGCGGATTCACCCAATCCACGCGCCCCTCGGCATTCGCGGTCCATATCTGGCTGGACATGGTCTCGGCAATTTCGCGCAACGCCGTTACACGCCGTGGGGCCACGCTCTGCGCGCTGCCGTCTCCCTTATCCCGCCGCGCGCAGCGCGCCAAAACACCAGTCGCCTTGCCGGATTCGCTCATCAGCGGAGAGCAGAGCAAGGTCATGCCGGGCAGGTCAGAAGCATCGTCCAGTTCCAGCGTCACAGGTGCATATCCGCCCTGTCTGGCAACGAGCATCAGGCCTATCGTCTCCGCGGCCTCTGGCCAGATCCGGCCAATCGGCGCCCCCAGCGCGGCCGGCCAGCGCGCGGCGGCGAGGGGGATGCTCGCATCGTTGTATAGCAGCACGCCATCCGGCCCGGCGAAAATCATCAGCGGCTCCGGCGCGCTTAACAAGGTTGAGACCTGCGCGCGGAAAACCGGGGGCCACCCGCCGATCTGGCCAAGCGAGGTCGCACCCCAGTCAAACCCCGAGATCAGCCCCCCCATGGCACCGCCATGGCTCAGGAACGAAGTAGGATCGCTCTGCGGTTCCCTATATCCGGATTTTTGGCCCGTAAAAAACATTACAGGCTAAAGCATCATGGGTGAGCTGGCGGAATTGGACACAGGTTGAAGCATTTCAGAATTTTTTAAGTGTTGCACGCAATTTATCATTTCTGGAGTCAGATTCGTCCGCCGCCCCGCGGCCCCAGCCTCCCGCCGGTGATTGA
>JAQNCU010000522.1 GCA_029077775.1 Acidocella sp.
GCGCTTTGTGACGGATCTGATGGCGCTCGAGCGCAAGAGCTACGAAGGCGCCATGCGGGCCATTCGGCGCTATGTCATCGGCGCGCATCGTATCTCGGATGACGTCAATCTCGCCTATGCGCTCTTTGTGATGTCAATGGAATCTCTCGCGCAGAAATTCGATGGATTTGAGCCAGCGTGGGATGATTACGACCAGCAGAAGCGGCGGCGTATTGACGAAGCTCTCGGAGCAACCCCCGAAGCCACCGTAGACAAGGTACGCGCCGCCGTCCTCGCCAATGAGCACGTGGCCATCGCGAGGCGCTTCCGTGAGTTCGCCCTTGCCCATGTTGGCCCAAGCTTCTTCCGCGAGGAGGCAGAGAAAGCCGCCGGCGCTATCAGTCGCCCCGACCTTTCGATCGCACTGCGGCAGGCTTATTCAATCCGCTCAAGGTACGTCCACCATCTCGAGGACATTCCGCGCCTTCTCGTCGGCATCGAAGGGTTCCATGAGACCATGGCGGTCGATGGAGAGCCGACCTTGACCTTTGCGGGCCTGGCACGTGTAGCACGCCACGTGATCGAGACATTTGTGGCGCGTGCGCCGAAAACGGAAAAGGAAGAATTCGACTGGATGAAGGATTTGCCAGGAAAGCTGACCATGCAGATGGCGCCCCAGCACTGGATCGGCAATCCTCAAAGTTTCGATACGACCACCGCTAAGCAATATCTCGTCGCTTTCATCGGACAGGTTGTCGGGCGCTTATTGCAGCCATCAGCGACGATAACGGACATCCGGCCCGTGTTGGAGAAGGTGGAAGCCCTCGTGCCGGGTCTGGCAAAGCCCGCCCAGCGCCTACCGATGCTGGCCCTCCATTTTATCTTCAACTTCCTTGCCCCCGAGGATTTCCGCAGCGCGGGGTACCCTACGCTTGTTGAAACATACAGGGGAGATTTTGAGACACCTTCCATTATCAGTCTGGCAGCGCATTTGGTGACAGGCCAAAATCCGGACTGGCCCTTGCCGGTGATGGAAGAGCTTTACGCACGCTATTTTCGTGAACGCCACCACGCCAACATGTTGGAGCTGGGGCGGATACTTGAAGCAGCTTTCACGTTGATGCTGGCGGAGCAAAACCGCGCAGCGGGTGATTTCGCCCGTGCGCGGGAACTCGTAGCCTGTGCTGTCGAGACTTGTCCGAAGCACCTGGGCCTGCTGAACTTTGAAGCGTCTATTCAACCGAGCGACCTGATTGCCATCGATTGGCAAGCAATTTTGCTACCGGCGGTGGCGCCGTCCGGTTAAGCATTTGGGGACGGAATCAATAAGAATGGGCCGAAAGTTGTGGCCCCGACCGCGGTCGGTTGGCCGAAGAGGCCTGCGGAGCGTTTATTTGTGGCACGACCTTGCCGTCCAAATCGGGGCGAATGAACGGCAGGTTTCCATACATGCGGCCGACTAGGCCCGGGGGATGCGTTGCCCGCTCTCGGGAAGTCGGGCGGACCACGCGTGACCGGCATCGGGCGCAGAGCGGTCAGCGGCCTCGCCCGTGAATGGCCGCTTTGGGGGTGGCAGGCCGACTGCTTCAGCGTCCGACGCGGGTCGATACACGGCATACGAACCCTCCGATTCTTTCGCGTCAGTATCCGGGTGCCCTCCCCGCAGTGATTCGAGCTTGCGAGGTGGGTTCGATAGCCTCCTGATCTTCCGTCGTCATGAACGCGACC
>JAQNCU010000107.1 GCA_029077775.1 Acidocella sp.
AGCGCGATGGTGACGAAGACGTGCAGCACGAGAAGAATTTTGATCATCCGGAACCCTGGTTGAATTTTCGCTCCCGGCTTCTAGACTCCTGGCGCGGCATCAGCAATGGCGAGTAGGTCCTCGGCCTTGAGGCTGGCACCGCCGACCAGCGCCCCGCCAACCTCGGGCACGCTGAGGAGAGCGCTTGCGTTGCCGGGCTTGACCGAGCCGCCATAGAGGATGCGCATTCCGGCACCAGCCGGGCCGCATTGCCCGGTCAGGCCCGCGCGGATGGTGGCGTGCATGGCGGCGATTTCAGCCTCAGCCGGGATGCGCCCGGTGCCGATGGCCCAGACAGGCTCATAGGCCACCATCCCGGTGAAGCCTTCGGGCAGGCTGTGGGCAAGCTGGTGGCGCACCACCGCCTCAGCCTGCCCGGCGTCGCGCTCAGCCTCGGTCTCGCCCACGCAGATGATCGCGGTCAGCCCGGCCAACGCCGCCGCCCTTGCCTTGGCGGCGACCATGGCGCTGCTCTCGGCGTGGTCGCCGCGGCGTTCAGAATGGCCGAGAATGACGAAGTGCGCGCCGACTTCGTATAACAAGGCAGCGGCGATATCGCCGGTATGCGCGCCGCTGGGTGCGGCGTGGCAATCCTGCGCGCCGAGTGAGATGGCGCTGCCCGCCAAGGCCGTTGCAAAAGCCGGGAGCAGTGGGGCGGGGGGGCAGATGAGCAGATCGACATGCAGCCGGGCCGCGCGCACGGCCTGGGCGTAGGGCGCGATATCAGCCACAGCGCCGTGCATTTTCCAGTTTCCCGCGATCATCTGCATACCAGGTCTCTCCCTTGCGCTGTGGTCGCCGCACAATTGCTCCCGACGGCCAGCGTAGCTATAGAGGCGGCGGTTTGGGGTAAAGTGCGGATATGCTCGTCTGGGTTCGGAAATTGCTGGATAACTGGCTCGCCAAGGGGTTTTTCATCCTGCTCGCGCTGGTTTTTGTGTTCTGGGGCATTTCGAACGTGGTCACGCTGGTCGGCAGCAACACCGCCATCGCGCATGTCAATGGCAAGGCCATCGACATCGCCGCCGTGCAGGCGGAATACCAGGCCGCATTCAACCAGGCTGCGCAATCCGGCCAGGGCACGCCGAATGCAGCTTCGCGCGCGCAGCTTGCCAACCGGGCGCTCGCCACCGTGCTGCGCGAGCAGGTTCTCGGCGATTATGAGCGCGAACTGGGTGTTGTGGCGCCCGATGAGGCGATCCACGAGGCGATTGCGGCGATCCCGGCGTTTCAGACCAATGGCGTGTTCGACAAGGCGAAATTCGCCCAGGTTCTGGCTGCGAATGACACGAATCCGGCGAAATTTTTGCACGATGTGCGCCAGAACATCGCCGACCGGCAGATTTTGGTATCGCTGATCGCGGGTGCGGCACCGCCCGCCGCACTGGCCGATCAGATCTTCGCGTATATTTCCGAGCAGCTTGTGGCGGAGACCGTGGCGATACCCTTTAGCGCGCAGCCAGCCCCGCCACCCCCGGATGAGGCCGTGTTGCGGCGCTATTGGCAGAACCACCCCGAGACATTCACGGCACCGGAATATCGCACGGTCAAGCTGGTTGTGCTCTCCCCGGCATTGCTGGCCCCGCAGGAGGCGGTGTCGTCAGCCGATCTGGCAGCGGCGCAGGCGCGGTTGGCGGCAGCCATGCCGCCCGCGGTGGCGCAGCGGAGCGTGCAGGTGATTTTGGCCGGTAACCTTGCGGCGTCCTCGCGCTTACAGGCCGCGTGGAAGCGGGGGGCAGACTGGACCGCCATGCAGGCGCTGGCCAAAAAATTCGATGCCAACCCGTTTAGGTTCGACAACACGCCGCAATCAGGGATTCCCGCTGCCGGTCTGGCCGCTGCGGTGTTCTCGGCCCCGCAAGGCCAGGTGGTCGGGCCGGTCGCCGGGCCGTCGGGGTTGTTTTTGTTCAAGGTGACCGGCATTTCCTCGACCGGGCCGGATGCGGCGACGCTGATGGCGCAGGCCAAGGCGCAGTTGCAGTTGCAACAGGCGCAGGCGGATGTGGCCACCGATGTAGATAAATTGCAGGATGCGCTGGCGGGCCAGACGCCACTTGACCAATTGCCGGGGAATTTGGGGCTGATCGCGGTGCAGGGCACGCTGGATGCCAAGGGTGATACGCCGGATGGCACGCCTGCCCCCCTGCCGGGCGATGCCGCTTTGAAGGCGGCGATTTTGAAAGCCGCGTTTGCCGCCCAGCCCAAGGCGGCGGCGCAGCTGAACAATGGCCCGGATGGTAGTTATTTCGCGCTGGATGTGGATAAAGTCACCCCGCCCGCCCTGCGCCCTTATGATCAGGTGCATGCCCAGGTGCTGGCGGCCTGGACGGCGGATGAAATCTCCCGCGAGGCGGAGACCAAGGCGGCTGATTTGCTGGCCGCCGTAAATGGCGGCAAGACGTTGGACGACGCCGCCAGCGCGGCAGGGGACGGGGTGTCCATGACAGCCCCTTTCACCCGCACAACCCCGGCAGACGGCATGACCAGCCAGATGGTCTCGGTGCTGTTCGGCCTGAAAACCGGGCGCGCCACAATGTTCCAAACGGCTAACGGCTTCAGCGTGGCGACCATTGCCAAGGTGATCCAGCCCGATGCGGCGCAGGACCCGGCGGATTATAAACGGGTGCAGCAGGCGATGGTGAAATCGATGCAGGACGATGTGGGGCAGAGCTTTCTGGCCGGGTTGCAGGCGCGTGATAAAGTGAGCGTCGACCAGAAAATGCTGGCGCAGATTTATCAGTGATATCGCCCCGATGAACGCCATATCCGCCGAGCGTTTTGAGACATTTCGTGCTGCTTATGAGGCCGGACGCGGGGCTTTGGTCTGGCTGCATGATATCGCGGATTTGCTGACGCCGGTTGCGGCTTTCATGAAGGCGGCGCACGGTAAGCCGTTCTCGTTCCTGCTGGAGAGCGTGGAGGGCGGCGCGGTGCGCGGTCGCTATTCCGTGATCGGGATGCTGCCGGATTTGATCTGGCGCTGCGAAGGCGGCGCGGCGTTCATCAATCGGGATGCAAGCACCGATCTCGCGGCGTTTCAGCCCGCCGGGCCAGCGCCGCTGGAGAGCCTGCGCGCCTTGATTGCGGAGACCAGGCTGGATGTGCCCGAGGGGTTGCCGCCGATGACCGGCGGACTTTCGGGTTACCTCGGCTACGACATGGTGCGGCTGATGGAGAGCCTGCCCGTCACCAACCCGGATGTGCTGGGCATCCCCGATGGCATTCTCGTCCGCCCCGGATTGTTTATCATATTCGATGGCGTGACCGATGAGATGACGCTGGCGGCACCTGCCTATCCGCGTGCGGGCGTTGATGCGCAAGCGGCCTATGCCGCCGCCGAGTTGCGGTTGGATGAGCTGGCAAGGGCGCTGGACCAGCCCGTGCCCAAACTGGTGGCGAGCCCGCCACCGCCGCTTGAGCAAAGCTCGAACATGACCGAGGAGGAGTTCCTCGCGGTGGTTGAGACCGCGAAGAATTATATCCGCGCCGGTGATGTGTTCCAGGTGGTGCCGAGCCAGCGTTTCGAGGCGCCGTTCAGCCTGCCGCCTTTTGCTCTGTACCGCAGCCTGCGGCGGATCAACCCGGCGCCGTTTTTGTTTTATCTGGATTTTGGAGATTTCGTCGCCGTGGGCTCCAGCCCGGAGATTTTGGTGCGGCTGCGCGCCGGGATCGTGACCATACGCCCGCTGGCCGGCACCCGCCGCCGGGGGGCTGACAGGGCCGAGGATGAGGCGCTGGAGACGGAATTGCTGAACGACCCGAAGGAGCGCGCTGAGCATCTGATGCTGCTCGATCTCGGCCGTAACGATGTGGGCCGGGTGGCTGAGATCGGGTCTGTGCGGGTGGCTGAGAGTTTTATGATTGAGCGGTTTTCGCATGTCATGCACATATCATCGACCGTTGAGGGGCGGTTGCGGGCGGATTGCGATGCGCTGGATGCGCTGATCGCGGGGTTTCCGGCGGGCACGCTCTCTGGCGCGCCGAAGGTTCGGGCGATGCAGATCATCGAGGAGCTGGAACCCTCCCGCCGGGGGCTTTATGCCGGGTGTATCGGTTATTTTGCCGCCAATGGCACCATGGATACGTGTATCGGGCTGCGCACGGCTTTGGTGAAGGATGGCGTGATGTATGTGCAGGCAGGCGTGGGCGTGGTGGCGGATTCAGACCCCCAGGCCGAATATGCCGAGAGCGTGCAGAAGGCCCGGGCGCTGTTCCGTGCGGCTGAGGATGCGGTGCGTTATGTCACCGTCCTGGGCCAAGAGGGTGGTCAGGCATGATCCTGTTAATTGATAATTATGATAGCTTCACCTTCAACCTCGTCCATTTTTTCGGCGATTTGGGCGTGGATTGTGTGGTGAAGCGCAATGATGCGTTGACCCCGGATGAGGCGCTGGCGATGGGAGCTGAGGCGATTGTGCTCTCGCCCGGGCCTTGTACACCCAACGAGGCCGGGATTTGTCTGGATCTGGTGCGCAGGGCGGCGGGGGTTGTGCCGTTGCTCGGCGTTTGCCTCGGCCACCAGGCGATCGGCCAGGCGTTTGGCGGGCATGTGATCCGCGCCGCCACCCCTGTGCATGGCAAGACCAGCCCGATCCATCATGAGAACAGCGATATATTTGCGGGCCTGCCGGACCCGTTCACCGCGACCCGCTATCATTCATTGATCGTGCAGCGCGCCACGCTGCCCGAGAGCCTGATCCCCACCGCGCAGACCGAAGATGGCGTGATTATGGGCCTGCGCCATGCCAGCCTGCCGGTGTTTGGTGTGCAGTTCCATCCTGAGAGCATCGCCACCACGCATGGGCACGCGATTTTGCAGAACTTCCTGGATATCGCCCGCGGCCGGAACGAGCCCGCCCGGGCCGCATGAGCACGGGGTTGAAGCCTGTGCTGGCGAAACTGGGTCGCGGCGAGAACCTGAGCGTTGCCGAGGCACAGGCGGCCTTTGGCGTGGTGATGGACGGGCAGGCGACCCAGGCGCAGATTGGCGGTATGTTGATGGCGATGCGCGCGCGCGGTGAGAGCGTGGCCGAACTGACCGGCGCGGTGACCGCGATGCGCGCCCGCATGGCCCGCATTGCCGCGCCGCCCGGGGCTGTGGATGTGTGCGGCACAGGCGGGGATGGCGCGGTGAGCCTGAACATTTCCACGGCGGTTACTTTTGTTGTCGCGGCCTGTGGTGTGCCGGTGGCCAAGCATGGCAACCGGGCATTATCCTCCCGCGCCGGAGGGGCTGATGTGCTGGCGGCACTCGGCATCGGGATCGAGCCGCCGCTCGACCGGCTTGCAGGTATTTTGCGTGAGGCGGGGTGCGTCTTTTTATTCGCACCGCGCCACCACCCGGCGATGCGCCATGCCGCCCCGGTGCGGGTGGAGCTTGGCACCCGGACGATTTTCAACCTGCTCGGCCCGCTCTCAAACCCCGCTGGCGTGACGCGCCAGTTGATCGGCGTGTATGACCCGGTCTGGGCGCGCCCGATGGCCGAGACGCTGCGCGATCTGGGGACCGAGGCGGCGTGGATCGTGCACGGGGGCGGGCTCGATGAGTTGACTTTGGCCGGGGAGAACCAGGTGGTGGCCTTGGGCGATGGGGTGATTACGCAATTTGGTGTCACCGCCGCCGATGCCGGGTTGGTGGCCGCACCGTTGGCGGCGATAAAAGGTGGCGATGCGGTGTTTAACGCCGCGGCGATGCTGGCGATGCTGGCGGGTGCGCCGGGTGCCTATCGCGACACGATTTTGTTGAACGCAGCCGCCGCGTTGATGGTGGCCGGTGCCGCGCCAAGCCTGCGGGATGGGGCGCGCCGTGCCGCCGTGGCGATTGATACGGGGGCTGCCCGGTCTGTGCTGGACAGGCTGAAAGCTGCCTCGATGGAGCAGAGTTGCGCATGAACATGCCGCGTACCGAATTGATACAAGACGGCGATATCCTCGCCCAGATTTGCGCGGATAAGCGCGCGGAGGTGGCGCGGGCCAAGGCTGGCACCGACCCGGAGGAGATGAGACGGCTCTCGAAAGAGGCATCCCGCCCGCGTGGATTTGGCCGGGCGTTGATGGATGCCTCCGCCGCCGGGCAGCCAGGGCTGATCGCCGAGATCAAGAAAGCCTCGCCGTCAGGCGGGTTGATCCGCGCGGATTTTGACCCTGCGGCCTTGGCGCTGGCCTATGAGGCGGGTGGGGCGAATTGTTTGTCCGTGTTGACCGATGCGCCGTATTTCGCGGGCAATTCAGCGGATTTGGAGGCCGCGCGCGCGGCGGTGGATCTGCCAGTTCTGCGCAAGGATTTCATTCTCGACCCCTGGCAGGTTTATGAGAGCCGGGCGATGGGGGCTGATTGTGTGTTGTTGATTATGGCGGCGCTGGAGGATGGCGAGGCCCGCGATTTGGAGGGCCTGGCCCGGGCGTTGGATATGGATGTGTTGGTTGAGGTGCATGACGAGGCGGAGTTGGAGCGCGCGCTCGGCCTGCAGACGCCGTTATTGGGCATTAACAACCGCAATTTGAAAACGCTTGTGACCAGCCTGGAGACCACTGAGAGGTTGATCAAATTATGCCCGCCGGACCGGTTTTTGATCTCGGAATCAGGCATCAGAACCCATGCGGATATCGAATATTTGCGCAGGCTGTGCTGCCAGGGGTTTCTGGTTGGCGAATCGCTGTTGCGCGAGGGCGATGTGACCCTCGCGGTGCGCCAGTTGCTCGGCCACGCATGAGCGGCCTGACGCATACCGATGTGGCGGGGGCTGCGCGCATGGTGGATGTGTCGGCCAAGGCGGAGACCACGCGCGTGGCCACCGCCAAGGCCATGGTGGTGATGCAGGCGGGGACCTTGGATTTGATCGCGACGGGGCAGGCGGCCAAGGGCGATGTGTTTGCGGCCGCGCGACTGGCCGGGATTATGGCGGCTAAACGCACGGCGGATCTGATCCCGCTATGCCATCCGCTGCCGCTGGCTGCCGTGGTGGTGGAGATTGAGGCTTTGGAAGGTGCGGTCTCGATCACCGCGACGGTGAAGACCAATGGGCGCACAGGGGTGGAGATGGAGGCGCTGACGGCGGTATCCGTGGCGGCGCTGACGATTTATGACATGCTGAAAGCCGTCGACCGCGCCATGCGGATTGAGGCGATCCGTGTGGTGCGTAAATCCGGCGGGAAATCCGGTGATTTTGAACAGGATTAACCGGCGATGATCACCGTGGATGCGGCCCGCGCGCGGATCTTGGGGGCTTTGTCCGCCACGGGGGCAGAGACCGTGGGGCTCGGCCAGGGCTGGAACCGGGTGCTGGCGGCCCCTGTTTATGCGCGGCTGACGCAGCCACCCGCCGATATTTCCGCCATGGATGGTTTTGCGCTGCGTGCAGCTGACGCCGCCGCCGGGGTGAAGCTGCGGGTGATCGGTGCGGCACCCGCCGGGCATCCTTTCCCCGGTGTGGTTGGCCCGCATGAGGCGGTGCGGCTGTTTACCGGCAGTGTGATGCCCGAGGGCGCGGATGCGGTGCTGTTGCAGGAGGATGCAACCGCCACGGCGGACGGGGTGACCGTGCATGAGGCAGCGCAAGCCGGACGCCATATCCGCCGCGCGGGGCAGGATTTTGCGCTGGGTGATTTGTTGATTGCAGCCGGGCGGCGGCTGAGCGCGCGGGATATCGGGCTGGCTGCCGCCGGTAACCATGCGTGGCTGGCCGTGCACCGGGCGCCGCGTGTGGCGATTATGGCGACGGGGGACGAGATTTCCTTGCCCGGTGACCCGGTTGGGCCGGGCGGCATTGTCAGTTCAAACGCGCATGCGCTGGCGGCTTTTGTGGCGCAGGCGGGCGGGGAGCCTGTGATTTTACCGATTGCGGGGGACAGGCTGGAGGCGATTGCGGAAGGCGCGGATGGCGCGCGCGGGGCGGATTTGCTGGTGACCACGGGCGGGGCCAGCGTGGGCGCACATGATTTGGTGGGCGCGGGGCTGGCGGCGCGCGGCATGGTGCTCGATTTTTGGAAGATCGCGATGCGTCCGGGCAAACCGTTGATGTTCGGCACGCTTGGGGGGATGCCCGTACTCGGCCTGCCGGGCAACCCGGTATCAGCCTTTGTGTGCGCAATGTTGTTCCTGCGCCCGGCGATCGACCGGCTGAGTGGGCTGCCGGGGGCGGCACCGGTGCTTGTGCCAGGGCGGCTGGGTGCCGCGCTGAAAGCCAATGACCAGCGGGAGGATTATGTCCGCGCAACCTGGCGGGATGGCGTGGCCACACCGTTCGCCAAGCAGGATTCCGGGATGTTGCGCAATCTGGCCCATGCGGACGTGCTGATCCGTCGCCCGCCGCACCAGGCGGCATTGGCGGTGGGCGATGCGGTGGAGGTGTTGGTGTTGGGGTGAGGGGGATGTCATGGAGTGCTAAAGGCACGGCGTGCTGGTCAGTTCGGTGTACCCTCCCCGCGCCACATTAAAATGAGACGGACGTAAAACGAACCTAATCGCCAACACGTCATTCGGTCGGCTTCCAACCGCTGCGTGCTCGTCA
>JAQNCU010000523.1 GCA_029077775.1 Acidocella sp.
GGAAAGCTTCTACCGGCTGCCGGGCCACACGCCCGCGCAGGAGACTGAGCTGGCACCAGGTGAATTGATCATCGCGATGCGATTGCCGCCAAATGCGGCGGCATTTGCAGCGCATCAGCGTTATCTGAAGGTCAGGGACCGGACATCATACGCGTTTGCGGTGGTATCAGCGGCGGCGGCACTGCAACTGGACGCCGGGAGGATCAAGGCAGCGCGTCTGGCGCTTGGCGGGGTGGCGATGAGGCCCTGGCGCGCGCGCGCGGCGGAGGCCGTTTTGCTCGGCGCCAAACCGGAGAGCACCGTGTTCCGAAAGGCTGCCGAGGCAGCGTTGGCCGATGCCAAACCCGCTGGCGGCCATGATTTTAAAATCGAGCTTGCGCGGCGTGTCATATCACGTGCCTTCGTGCTGGCTATGGCGGGCACACCTTCACCTCTCCCCGCTTTGCCAGCATCCCCCTTTGCTCTGCCGCAAGGAGTTCTGCATGTCTGAAATCGCTTTGAAGTTACCGTCCGCGCATGTGCGGCAGGGGTCGAATAGCGGCCAGCCCTTAACGCGCCGGGAGGGCGTTTTAAAAGTAACCGGGGCCGCGGATTATGCCGCTGATCATCACCCGGCGGACATGCTTTATGCGGTGCTGGCGGTGAGTAAAATCGCCCGTGGCCGGGTGGTGGCGCTCGATGTCGCGGCGGCCAAGGCGCATCCTGGCGTGATGGAGGTTATGACACCCGCGAATAAGCCAAAATTGGCGCAGGATGCCGATGCCAAGGACCATCCCTTCATGTTCCGGCTGGACTTGTTGCAAAATGATCTGGTGCGTTATGCGCATCAGCCAATTGCGGTGGTGATCGCGCATTCGCTGGAGTCCGCAACCGAGGGGGCTAATCTGCTGGCCCCGCGCTATGAAGTGGCAACAGCGCGGGTCGGGCTGGATTCTGCAGAAAGCTTCGAGCCGCAGAACGTGGGCGCGGGCAACCCGGCGCGGGCGGAAACTGGCGATGTTGAAGCGGCGTTTGCCGCAGCACCGCGGCAACTCGAAGTCGTGTACGAAACACCAGCACAATATCATAATCCGCTGGAACCGCATGCGATCATCGCGACATGGGATGGTGATAACCTGCACATCGACACGCCAAGCCAGGGCATGGCCATGGCGCAGGGGCGGATTGCCGGATTATTTGGTATACCGCCCGAGACCATTCACATCAGAAGCCCGTTTCTGGGTGGCGGTTTTGGCTCCAAGGGGTTGATTTCCGGGCCGCAGATTTTGGGCATCATGGCGGCGCGTATGGTGGGCCGGCCCGTAAAATTGGTGCTGCAACGCGAGCAGATGTTCGGCCCCGTCGGGCATCGCGGGGCCACACGCCAGAGCCTGCGCCTGGGCGCGGCGGGAGATGGTGTGCTGCACAGCCTCGACCACCACACCAAGGCCGAGACCAGCACATTTGATGATTTCATCGAGCCTGCCTCGGGTGTCTCCCACACCCTATACGCCAGCAAAGCCATCCGCAGCACCCATGAGGCCGTGCGGCTCGATATTGGAACGCCGATTTTCATGCGGGCCCCCGGCGAGGCAACCGGTTCGGTCGCGCTGGAAAGTGCAATCGATGAAATGGCGGCGGCTTGCAATATGGACCCGCTGGCCTTCAGGTTGAAAAATTATGCCGAGGCGGAACCGATCTCGGGCAAACCGTTTTCATCAAAGGCG
>JAQNCU010000524.1 GCA_029077775.1 Acidocella sp.
TCTGACATGCCGACGGGCCCCTGGTTGAAAACGCGCCGACGTTTTTGGCCGGTCGCGTGGTTATGGCGGGGAAAGGTTGACGTAGCGTTTCGGTATCGAAACGCTTTGGCGGTAATGCGGGCGTGGCTTCCCGCCGCCGTCCGGTTTCGCTATGAGCGCGGTTTGATGCTTGGAACGGATGACACATGAACCGCCAAAAACATGGCCGGAAGCTCGATGGCTGGCTGATCCTCGATAAACCCGCCGGGATTACGAGCACCCAGGCGGTGAACAAGGTAAAGCGCGCGCTGGACGCGCAGAAGGCCGGGCATGGCGGGACTTTAGACCCGCTGGCCACCGGGCTGCTGCCGATCGCCCTGGGGGCGGCGACCAAAACCGTGCCCTATGTCATGGATGGCACCAAATTATACCATTTCACCATCCGGTTCGGGGAGGCGCGGGATACCGACGATGCCGAGGGCGCGGTATGCGCGACCTCCGATATCCGCCCGACCGACGCGCAGATCCGCGCGGCTTTGCCCGCGCTCACCGGGGCGATCATGCAGATCCCGCCCGCGTTCTCGGCGATCAAGGTGGAGGGCGAGCGTGCCTATGACCTCGCACGGGCGGGCGCCCCGCCGGATTTGCCGCCGCGGCCCGCCCAGGTGGACCGTTTTGTGCTGATCGGGCGGCCCGATGCCGATACCGCGCAGTTTGAGGTGGAATCCGGCAAAGGGGTGTATATGCGGGCTTTGGCCCGGGATTTGGCGCAAGCCTGCGGCAGCGTCGGGCATATTGTGGTGCTGCGCCGTCTGCGGGTGGGGCCATTCGACGAGAGCATGGCGGTTTCTATGGACAGCGTGCTGAATCCGGCGCATACGCCCGAAAATCTTGCTGAGTTTATGCTGCCAATCGAGACCGCGCTGGACGACATCCCGGCACTGGCCCTGAATGGCGCGCAAGCCCAGGCCCTCGGGCAAGGCCAGGCGATCAGCCTGGTCGATCTCATGGGGCGGATTCCAGAGGCGGCAAACCCCGAAGGCGGGTTGGTTCGCGTATTGGCGGCAGGACGCGTTCTGGCTCTGGCCCGCCTTGGTGATGGCTGGTTGAAGCCCGAGCGTCTTATCCAACATTTTTCGTGAGGAGTATCACGATGTCGATTACGCCGGAGCGCCGTACCGCGCTGATTACAGAATACGCCACCGCCGCCCATGACACGGGCAGCCCCGAAGTGCAGGCCGCTCTGCTGTCGGAGCGGATTTCCAACCTGACCGAGCATTTAAAGACCCACGCCAAGGATTTCCACTCGCGCCGCGGGTTGCTGATGCTGGTGGGCCAGCGCCGCTCATTGCTTGATTACCTCAAGCGCAAGAATGCCAAGCGTTACCAGGATCTGATCGGCCGCTTGAATTTGCGTCGTTAGGCTTGAGATGTAAACGCCGCGCAGGTGACCGCGCGGCGTTTTTTTGATCCAATATCTTGTTTGAAATGCTTAAATGTTAGAGCGCGATGACTCTGGATCCGCTCGCCCCGCTGGCGCATCTAAAGTCTGGATCGCCCTATAATACCAATCCGCGAAGACAGTGACACATCCAAGTAAGCAGCCGCTTTTTTAAAAAAAAAGCGGCGCAAAAAACTTTTGTTATGCCGGTGCCGGGCTTCTGGAACCCCAATGGCCCAGATTAATAATGTTTTTTTGCTTCTTTTTGTTCACAAAAAGAAGCGCT
>JAQNCU010000525.1 GCA_029077775.1 Acidocella sp.
CTGCCAGGCATCCCGGCAGTTTCATTGAAAGTACTAGACATTTATCTCCTCCACTCTCGCGCTTCGCGATGGTTTTCATTTCAGTAAACATGACAAAGGAGCCGACAAACCCGACCCCCTACGTAACCCCAATCTACCAGGAACTAACATTGCCGGTAGCCGTTTTAGCCAAACCTGTTTCGTGTGTATTGGGTATACCAAACACCAAATATTTGGTGTTTGTCCACCGCAAATTTCGCATCTTTGTAAATCTTTGGAAAGAATGCGAGATAACAGGGGGCGGTTATAGTGGCTGCGGACTAATAATAAGGTGTTTTGCGCCTGTGGCGACGGTTTAAGAAGGCGGGCGCTCGTGTTGACTATTGGCATTTGGTGTGCCAGTAGAGCCGTGCTTTGCCGTGATCGCCGTTACTCGGGCCGCGGAGCAATTTCATATCAAATGTGGAGGAATAGTGCCGATGTCCGCGATGCTCCAGGACACAAATTCAACAGTTGTCGGCGCGGAGACCGAGGGTGAGCTGACTGATGGCTTTCACCTTGTAATCGACGCGCTAAAGCTCAACGGAATCGAGACTATTTACGGTGTTCCCGGTATCCCGATCACGGATCTTGGCCGCCTTGCCCAGGGAGAGGGAATGCGCGTCATCTCCTTCCGCCATGAGCAAAACGCGGGCAACGCGGCTGCAATCGCGGGATTCCTGACCAAGAAGCCGGGCATCTGCCTCACGGTTTCAGCGCCTGGCTTTCTGAACGGGTTGACCGCTCTGGCCAACGCCACGACCAACTGCTTCCCGATGATCCTGATCTCTGGCTCATCCGAGCGCGAGATCGTCGATCTGCAGCAGGGTGACTACGAAGAGATGGACCAGCTCGCGATCGCGAAGCCACTCTGCAAGGCCGCCTTCCGCGTGTTGCACGCGGCCGATATCGGCATTGCCGTGGCCCGCGCGATTCGTGCGGCTGTTTCCGGCCGTCCGGGTGGCGTTTATCTCGATTTGCCGGCCAAGCTGCTGTCCCAGGTGATGGGCGCAGAAGAAGGCCGCCGGTCGCTGGTTAAGGTTATCGATGCGGCACCCGCCCAGCTCCCGGCTCCCACCGCGATTACCCGTGCGCTCGACCTGCTTAAGAACGCCAAGCGCCCGCTGATTGTCCTGGGCAAGGGCGCTGCTTATGCGCAGGCCGATGAGGATATCCGCGCTCTCGTTGAGAAGAGCGGCATCCCCTATTTGCCGATGAGCATGGCCAAGGGTCTTCTGCCGGATACGCACCCGCAATCCGCCGGTGCCGCCCGTTCGCAGGCGCTGAAGGACTCAGATGTCGTCGTGCTGATCGGCGCGCGGCTTAACTGGCTGCTTTCCCATGGTAAGGGCAAGAGCTGGGGTGAGCCTGGTTCGAAGAAGTTCATCCAGATCGACATCGAGCCGAAAGAGATGGACAGCAATGTCGAGATCGCGGCGCCGGTGGTTGGTGATATCGGGTCTTGCGTCGCAGCACTTCTCGCAGGCATGGGCTCGTCCTGGCAGGCTCCTCCGGCTGAATGGACCAGCTCGCTGGATGCTCGCAAGGAAGCCAACCTTGCCAAGATGGCCGGCCGTCTGAAGAAGAACTCAATGCCAATGGATTTCCATGCGGCCTTGGGCGTGCTGAAAACCATTATCCAGGAGCGGCCCGACGCTATCCTCGTGAATGAAGGCGCTAA
>JAQNCU010000526.1 GCA_029077775.1 Acidocella sp.
TGGCAACGGGTGGATGCCACAACGGCAGCGGATATCGAACGCCAGGCACGAGAAGACGAAATCTCTGACGAATGGTGTTCGGAGTCCGTATTTCCCGGCCTTCCACCTCCAAAGAGTCCCGTTAATATTAGACTGGATCAGGACATAATCGATTTTTTTAAAAAATCCGGCCCGGGTTATCAGACCAGGATCAACTCAGTCTTACGCACGTTCGTTGAGCATCGTAGGGTCAAGTCCTAGAGCGGAATCCCATCACTGTGGATCGTATCCTGCGGCGGCGAACATTTTGATTGCTTCGCTTGGCGTGATGAGATCGACGAGGCGGCCGATGGCTGACCACAAGGACTCGACTGTGCGTGCCGCCTCCTTGCGCAGCAACGCCTTGAGCTTGGCGAACGCGGTCTCGATGGGATTGAAGTCTGGGCTGTAGGGCGGCAGATATCGTAGCTCAGCTTCCGCTGCCTCGATCATTTCATGCACGCGAGGTCCTTTGTGGCTGGATAGATTGTCCATCACCACAATGTCGCCCGCGCGCAGTTCTGGGATGAGGACTTGCTTGATCCAGGTTTCAAAAACGTCGCGATCCACGGCACAGTCGATCACGAATGGCGCGATGATGCCGCTGGTGCGCAGGCCTGCGATCACGGTGGTAGTCTTCCAGTGACCGTGCCGCTCCCCGCGCCAGCCTCAGACACGGTGAACATTATGATTGCGATCACCGGAATGGGTGACCGCAATCAACGGAATGCGCACATCGACCAAGGCCATCCGATATTTCAACGAATGAGCGCTCCCTGGCAGCCGCTTGAACCAGTTTCCGGGTTCCTTTTGGGGTGTCCCGGCCGCAAATCACCAGACGCTCGCAAAGGAAGGCGTCACAGAGCCGGAACAGCGCGACCACAGTATATCCTTGGCGCACGCCATCGAGAACGACTTGGATGGGCCAGCGCGTGAGCGTCCGAAACGTGTGCCGGTCATGTTTGTCGTGGCGTAACGCTGTGGTTGTGGAGGCTTTTCCGGCAGCGCAAGGCGCTTTGAAGGCAAGCGCATCATGGCTCGTCATAACTGGCGATCTGGATTGCAATGGTCGGCTCCAATAGGAGCGCTTCATAGGCCGGTAGCGATGCGTCAGATGTGGTAGTGCTTTACGGCGGCTCCACAACATTCCCGGCGGCGAGCATGATGAGCGCCCGGTGCACCTCAACCATCGCCAGCGTATCACGCTTGCAATAGGCAAGCAGCGCTGCCCGAAGCTGAAGGACTTGTCCTGTATCTGAAATGGTGCCGGACGCCAGCTGCACGAAGGCTGCCGACGCCGCCATTCCATCGGCAACACCATCGAGATCGTCATAACCGAACCCTGGAACCAGCGCCGGAGCAACAAATTTTATCGAGTTGCTGAATGAGAACGCGGGCAAGTAAACCGCACCCCGCACGACGGGTAGCAGGTCCAGAAGCCGCCCCATGATCTGGTCGATCGCGGGTCGCAAATCAGGAAATTGGCCGGCAAGTTCACGTAGCCGGGTCTGCTCGTACCCTGAATAAACCAGAATTGGGCCGGTGAATTCAGCCAGAGCGACAATCAGCGTCTCGACAAAGCTGAGTCGCGGGTCATCATCCCCTGCAGCCAAAAATTCCCTGTAGCGCGACAATCTGGATGAGAACGGGCGTCAATCAGGATGAGAAAAATCCGA
>JAQNCU010000108.1 GCA_029077775.1 Acidocella sp.
GCGCCGTCGCCCGGCTCCGGCCTTCGGCCGTGCGGGTGCGGGTGCGGATCAGGTCGCGTTCCACGTCCGCCAGGCCACCCAGCACGGCCAGCATAAGACGGCCGGTGCTGGTGCCGGTATCAGCCCAAGGCTCGGCCAATGACCGGAAACGTGCGCCTACATCGGCGATCTGCTTGACGATGGCAAACAAGTCGAAGGTGGAGCGCGCCAGACGGTCGATCCGCGTCACCACCACCACTTTGCCAGCGGTCAGGTGCTTGAGCATCTTCAAAAGCTCTTTCCGGTCGGCGCGCGCCGCTCACCTTTTCCCGGTTAATCCTCGCGCAGCGGACACTTATGTCGCGTGAATTCCATCGTGCGTTATAACCCATAGAAAGATGCTCAATGGGGAAATCGAACGACCGCACGGAGGGAATAGAATCATGCACGACGCGGATATTCACGAAAGCCTATCGGATCACCCGTTCGAGGCAACACTCGAACGCCTAACGGCAGCGATCGCGCAAGCCGGCCTGATCCTGTTCAACCGGATCGACCACCAGTCAGGTGCACGGGAGGCCGGGTTGGACATGCCGCCAACCACGGTGCTCACCTACGGGCATCCGAAAGGCGGCACACCGATCATGCTCGCTGCCCCTCTGGCGGCGCTCGACCTTCCGCTGCGTGTGCTGGTCCGGGTACGGGACGATGGCCAGACGACAATCGCATTTCACCCGGTCGGCGCGACGCTGCGCCGGGCCGGTGTGCCAGACTCCCTCTCTGGCAGGCTCGACCCGGCACAACAGATTCTTTTGAAAACGGTCGCATCATGATGAGGCGCATAACTCCTAAATTTCGTTGAAAAACCCCGTGTTTTCTGGCGGATTTTTAGGAGCTTTTTATCGTTTGATGCCCTCCCTCCCACCGGCTGTTCACCGGTGGGTTGATGGTTGGGTTAAGTTGTTCTCAGGCGGCAGACTTTGCCGGTCGGGGCGGGCCGTTTGCGCACAGGCGGACGAGTTTCTTCAGGTTCTGAATGGTTGCTGCCAGCAGAAATTCGTCTCTGGCACCCGTGAGGCCGCGCAATCTCAAGCGACGTAATCCGAGATTTCGTTTTAGATGCGCGAATAGCATTTCAACCTTCTTGCGCTCTCTGGTTGAGCGCTCGAACGCCTCAGTTCCTTTCAACGCACGCATATGCTCGCGTTCTTTTTCAAATATGTGGCGCGTGACGATGCGCTTCGAACCGCTCGTACAATTTGGTTTTAAAGAACATGCGCGACAGTCCGTCGTGCTGGCCCAATAAGGCACCGCCCCATCGCTACGCACCAGACCGCTGCTCGTCAGGGCCTTGCCGCCGGGACAAATAAATCGGTTGGCCTCTTCGTCGAATTTGAAATCCGCACGGCTGAAATAGCCTTTGGTCTGCCGCTCCCGGTCCAACACCGGCACGTGGGGTTCGATCCCCCGGCGCATCAGCCAGCCGATCATCAGGCCAGATCCATAAGCGGTATCCGCGACCAGACGCTGCGACTGAAGGCCAAAGCATTCCTTTGTCCTTTGCAACATCGTCTTGGTCGCCGCCACCTCCGCCTGCCAACGTGCCGGCGTTGCTTCGACATCGAGGATAATCGCCAGCTTATTGTCGATCAGATAATTCGTCCCGTAGGCAAAGCAGAGCTTCGAGCGCCCTTTGCTGGTCCAGGCGGCGGCGGGGTCTGTGAGGGAGGTCACCTGCGGCACGGAAGGTGGGTTGCCCGATGGCATATCATCATCTGGCGTTGGCTTGCACTCGGTTGCAGCAGCCTGATCCAATGCGGCCAGATATTCGCGGACCGGGCGGGAGACATCCTGGCCCTCAGGCCAAGCGGTGAGTTGGCCTTCCGCTTTGCGCCGCAGACTGGCATCTGCCTCGATGACGCTCGCATCGATTGCGAAGCCCTCACCGCCGACAAGGCCCGCCCGCATGCACATGCCGACAACCTGTTCGAACAACCGGCGGAACAGGTCGCTATCGCGGAAACGGCCGTGACGGTTCTTTGAGAAGGTCGAATGATCCGGCACATCGCCCTCCAGGCCAAGACGGCAGAACCAGCGATAGGCGAGATTGAGATGCACTTCATCGCAGAGCCGGCGCTCGGATTTGGTGCCGAATGCATAGCCAACAAGCAGCATGCGGATCATCAACTCCGGATCGACGGAGGGACGGCCGCCGGTGGCATAATATGGCGCCAACACCTTGCGGATCGCGCTCAAGTCCAGCACCGAATCGATGTGTCGCAGCAAATGGTTCGCCGGCACGTGGCGCTCCAGATTAAACCTGTAAAATAGCCTCTCCGGCTCCCCTTGCCGCCCCATCATGGCGCCATCTCCCGTTCGTTGAAGGTAGAACAAAGAGAATCACGTATTCAACCGAGCCGCAATCGAGAGTTTTTCAACGAAATTCCTAAATTATGCGATCTCCAGCGCAATGGAGACCGAAAACTCTAGATCCGATGGTCAAAAGAAGGATAGCGGCTCATCACCAAGAAGGACGCTCCACCTGACTGGATATAAATCAGGAATCAGTTGTTTCTTTATTACAGGGAAACTAATGTTATATCTGTCAAGATGCATATTAGGTCGCATAAAATGCTAAAATTTCAGGTGGTGCGCATTATGGCGCTCAAGATTCCGATAGAGAACAGTCCATGTCGATAATCGCATGGGCATGGATTTCGTTGGCGATCGCGATCGGGTTCGGTTCTTGTCTTTGCGCCGCGTTTCTCCTTGCACGGGTAAGAACCAATGGAGCGGGGGTATGCTCGTTCTGGTTCGGCTTAGCCGCGTTGATCTTCGGAAGCGGAGTCTGGACGACCCACTTTGTCGCCATGATTGCCGAAGAGCCGGCGATGGAAATGGGCTATGCCCTTCTACCGACAGTGTTGTCAGCAGCCTGCGCAATTTTTGGAGCAGCGTCCGCGTTTGCGCTCGTGTTGGCGCCTAACCCGACTATATTCCGGCGGGTTGCGTCGGGGGCAATTCTGGGGGGCAGTGTGGCGGCAATGCATTTTACCGGCATGGCAGCGATGCGATTCGACGGACGCTTGGACTATCAACCTGGTTGCGTGATCCTGGCCATAACGCTTGGTATGATACTGAGCGCACTAGCTTGGCGGCGAGTGGACGCATTACCGGGTGCTGGGGCTGTAGTAGAAACAGGGACTTTTCTGGTCGTCGGAATTGCGGCCATACATTTCATCGCCATGGCCGGCACTCGCTATGTGCCTGGCCCGGCAACGGCGGTCGGTGGAATTCTGATTGGCAGAAACGCCACTCTTACTTCAGCCGCAGCATGTGCACTGGTGATCGGATTAGCGTTGGTAATTGGTGTTTTCGATCAACGCTGGCGCTGGGTACGACAAGAAGCCGCGCGACTGCGCGAACTGGCGGACTGCACGATCGAGGGTCTGCTCATTCACGCTGATGGTGTAATCTTGTGGGCAAACAACGTGCTGTGCCATATGCTCGAATCCAGCGCGGAGGGACTTGCGGGACGCGACGTGGCCGGGATCGTGGCGCCCGATTGGCGCAACACCCTACGTAGACATCTTTTCGCTGGGGTGCACTCGATCGACGAGATTGAAATTGCTGGTGCAAACAGCAGGATATTATGTGTCGAGATCGCAAGCCGAGCGATCCGCTATGGAGGAAAACCTGCGGGCGTGATTGCACTCCGTGACATCACTGAGCGACGACGGGCGGAAGCACGGATCGAACACCTGGCATTTAACGACGCACTCACTGGCCTCTCTAATCGTGTTAGATTTGACGAAGTACTGGCCACGACGATCAAATCCGCCGTTACAGCACAGCCGGCATTTTTATTGATGATTGATCTGGACCGATTTAAGGCGGTGAATGACCTGCATGGCCATCCGATAGGTGACCGGGTACTGCAGCATGTGGCATCACGATTACAACGGTTGGTTCGACAAGAGGATCTGGTAGCGCGATTAGGTGGTGACGAATTCGCAATTGTACTGCCAAGCACAACTGCGGAGGCCGCTATAGGGTTGGCTGAGCGGATTATTGAAACACTGAGCCGGCCATTCGAAGTGGATGGCTTAATTCTCATGATTGGTGCCTCGGTTGGTCTCGCGTCGGCGCCAATTAACGCCAGCAGATCGGCTTCTCTGATGCAGGCATCGGATTTCGCACTTGGTCAAGCAAAACGCGAAGGACGAAATCGGTATTGCTTCTTTGAGGTGGGAATGGATGTCCGTTTCCGCGAACGCCAGGCGATCGAACAGGATCTACGGCGGGCAATTGAGGCGCGCGCGCTCGACGTTCATTATCAGCCTCTCGTGGATTGCGTTACGCGGCAGATCGTCGGTTATGAAGCTTTGGTGCGTTGGCACCATTTGGAGCGAGGTTGGATTTCACCCACGGAGTTCATCTCGATTGCAGAAGACTCAGGATTGATCACGCCGCTTGGCCAACTAGTGCTTGAGCGTGCAGTAGCAACGGCACGTGACTGGCCAAAAGACGTCGTCCTTGCAGTTAATCTCTCGCCCCGTCAGTTCCATAACCCGAACCTGCCTGAAGATATTATCGCGACAATTACCCGGCTTGGGCTGCCGGCTGAACAGCTTGAGCTCGAGATAACCGAGAGTGTGTTGATCGATGATTCTTCACGCGCACTCGCGATGTTGAAGCGACTAAAGGCGCACGGTATCCGCATCGCTCTCGATGATTTTGGTACCGGCTATTCTTCTCTTGGTACACTCCGCCAATTTCCGTTTGATAAACTGAAGATTGATCGTTCCTTTGTGCAAAATCTTGGTATTGACGCAGACGCCACAAGTATGGTGCACGCGATCCTGGCGATGGGCAACAGCCTGCACCTCGCGGTCACCGCTGAAGGCGTAGAGACTCAAATTCAGTTGGACGCCCTGTCCGCAGCAGGATGTAGCGTCGTTCAAGGTTTTCTTCTCGGGCGACCGGCACAGTTGCCTCTACCCTTCGTCAGCGGCGATGAACCCCTTCCAAGCCCAAGCCGGCATTCCGACATCACTTACCAGTCGGTAAATAAGGCCAAGTTTTTGTAGTTTTTGTTGGCTGACCGAGCCAAGCGATCGATCCACGCTACCAACACCCGGTGAAAATTTTCATGATTCGTTCGATCTCATCAGAGGTGGGGGCACCCTAACGCGCGAAGTATGGCGCGCGGGAGGGATGATCAGCATTAAGAGGCTTCCCCACGTCCAATGTGCGGCGGTACTTCATCTTAGAGACTGACTCTGAACGGTAGTCCATCTAACTTTGCCGGGCGATTTTTCTGGTGAGTATTCGGATATTGGCGAGCAGGACCCAGGCGGTAGCGCTGGCGATTGTTGCCTCGAAATCCTTGGCGAGCCGGCGGCATCGGCCAAGCCAGGCGAAGGTTCTCTCGACCACCCACCGGCGGGGCAGGAGTTCAAAACCTTCCGCATTGTCCGATCGTTTTACGATTTGTATCGTCCACTTCCCGATTTTTTCGAGGCGTCCTTTCAGTTTAGGCCCAGCATACCCACCAATCTTATCTTACAGTTGGCCGCGCATATCACAGTCAGCCAGCTCAAAATCGGCATTCAGTTATCTTCTCTACGCTGTCCAGGGGTTGATGACCTCATGGGTTTCACCCGCACCGCCGCCAAAGCGACGGGTCGCCCAAGCCACGCTGCACGGCCAACAGCTACCGCCGTGTGTCCCGGCTGGACAACGAGGCGGTAATGGACGGCATGGCGGCCCAGATCGCCGCCCGGCCGGAGGTGATGGACCTGCGGCGCGAGACCGTTGAGCATCCCTTCGGCACCATCAAGCAGTGGATGAACCAAGGCGCGTTCCTCATGCGACGGCTGGAGAATGTCCGTGGCGAGTTCAGCCTCACCGCACTCGCCTACAATATCAGAAGGGCCATCACCGTGGTCGGCGTGCCCGGATTAATCGCCGCAGCGAGGGTATGATGGCTTAAAAGCCGATATCTTCGGCGTTGGTGGCGGAAGATAGCGCCAACCATGGCCGGAAAGGCTGACGAAACTGCAGCCCGGCTCGCAGTGGCGCTAGAAAACACCCAGGCTAGGCACCGCGCAGGGTTTTCACACGGTCTGTAGGATAAGCGCGACAAGTTCCTCATAGGAAGACTTCTGCAAACTTAGCTTCCCTGCGAGCCTTGACTGAATCACTCGTCATGTTCACAAGTTCAGGAGATCATAAAGTCAGGAATAGATATGTTCACAATATCGCTTGTGGGCCAGAAAGGTGGGTCCGGCAAAACGACGGTTGCCTTGGGTTTAGCGGTCCCGGCGTCGATTGCGGGCATGGTGACGGCGGTTATTGACGTTGACCCTCAAGCGACCGCTTCGAACTGGAAAGACCGCCGCGAAGCGGAAAATCCGGCCGTCGTATCGGCCCAGGCAAGCCGTTTGAAGCAAACCTTGGAGGCAGCCCGGAGCAGTGGGGCCGAGTTTGTCGTCATCGATACAGCTGGTCGCAACGACGACAGCGCCCTGAACGCGGCTCGCTTGTCGGACTTGGTGTTGATTCCAACCCGAGCGAATATCGTGGAGATCGAAACCCTCCGGGCTGTTTCGGATCTTTTACGCATCGCGGGTAATCCCCGTGCCCTGGTGGTTCTAAACGGCGTTCACCCAACTGCTACCAAAACGGCCGAGGAGGCTCGCCGCATGGTGCGCTCAGTGTTCGGGCTGGAGTGTGCCCCTGTCCATCTTTGCCATAGGCAAGCTTACGCCGACGCGCCGGTGACCGGACAATCGCCGCAGGAGCTCGATTCTGAAGGAAAGGCTGGGATTGAGCTTGACCGACTATTCAAGCTCGTTATTGAACATGTGAACAAAGGAACACTTGAACATGTCTAAGGTCTCAGCCCTTCAGGCTTCATTGGAGAAAACCTCGGGCAAGTTGCCGGCATCTGTTCAGCTTCCAGCTCCTGCCGCGTCTGCGGCTCTGCCGCAGGTGCGCAACTCCTATAAAGCGCCTAGCCGAGAGGGAAAGATTCACATAGGGGCTTATCTTCATCCAGATTTTAAGCGGTCGCTTCGTTTGGTGCAGGCTCAGACCGGTGAGGACGTGCAGACATTGATTGTCCGTGCTTTGAACAACCTATTCAGCGCACACAATGTGCCGGTAGTAGATCAGGTTTGAACTTGTGAACACACTTGACCCATCTACTGAACGCGCAGCCCGGGCTTTTTTAAGTGCGATTGGAAAGCGGTATGCGGTGACGGGGGCTGTCCTTTATGGCAGCCGAGCGCGTGGAGATCACACGATTGATAGTGATGCCGACCTTGCCGTCTTGCTACCGGGAAGCCACGGTTCGACCGTCGACACCATGCTTGAGATGATCGATGCCGCATATGCGGTTGAGCTTGAAAGCGGTATTGTCGTTTCTCCGCTGCCTATTTGGCAGGACCAATGGGACCATCCGGAACGGTTTTCCAACCCAAGCCTTCTGCGCAATATTCAGAAGGAAGGCGTTCGACTGTGACGCCAACAGCGCTGCTGGAAAAAGCAGATCGAGCCATTACCTCGGCCGAGGTTTTACTGCGTGACGGGGATGCAGAGGGAGCCTGCAATCGCTTGTACTATGCGATGTTCAATGCGGCGCGGGCTGCGTTGATACTTGTTCAAGCTCCGCCTGAGGTTACAGAGGGAAAGTCTCACAACGGTCTGCACTCGGCTTTCAATCAATATCTGATTAAGCCTGGCATCATCCCTCAGGCACTTGGGGCTGAATTTCGGAGGGCCGAAAGGTTGCGCCAGATCAGCGACTATCTGGGGGATCCGATTGAGGGTGCGAAGGCGGAGCTTACGCTCAACCATGCTCGCGAATTTATTCAAAAAATCAAAAACGAGCTTTTGAATTTGTGAGATTGTGAACTCAGTTCGCTGTTAGCCGCCGGTCTTTGTGTGGACTGGCGACCCAATAAAGCCGAAATTTCTGGACATTCTGGTTTAGCTGCTACCGAATGCGTCTTATCCGGGGGCGGCGCGCGATTCGCGTTGCCGTCCTTGGCCGGAACCTGGCGATATGTGTTTCTATCGTGTCTTAGAATCCGGGGATGCGGGTGCCGCGCAGTTCATTGGCACCATGCGGCTGCGTGGCGCGGATACCTCACTGTTTTTATGCACAGTTTCTCCTACGGGGAAATCTTCATAATCAAGATTTATGTGCCAGCCTGAATCGATACATTGCGTCGCCTGATCGTAACGCGGCGGCCGAAATTTGCCTGCCGGGCCTGCGAAAATGTGGTGGTGCAAGCGCCAGCCCCGGCGCGGCTGATCGAAGGTGGCATCCCCACCGAGGCGCTGGTCGCGAACGTCATGGTCTCGCGCTTTGCCGATCACCAGCCGCTCTATCGCCAGGCACAGATCATGGCCCGGCAGGGTGTTCTGATCGACCGCGCGACCTTGGCCTTCTGGGTCGGCTATGCCGCGGCCGAGATCGCGCCGGTGGT
>JAQNCU010000527.1 GCA_029077775.1 Acidocella sp.
AATTCGGTGACGCGCGTGTTGCTGAAACCCACGCACATGATTGGCGGCTATGCCCAACTGAGCTACGGCCTCAACTACTATGGCACGGTCGGCTCCAACCGCGACGAGTTCATCATCATCCGGCGCATGGACAAGGTGGATTGGCTTGATGGCAGTCCCATCACGCGCCAGGCGCAGCACCAGAAAGAAGGCGTGTCATGAAAATCCGTGCGCAAATCGCGATGGTGCTGAACCTCGACAAATGCATCGGTTGTCATACCTGCTCGGTGACCTGCAAGAACGTGTGGACCAGCCGTGAGGGGATGGAATACGCATGGTTCAACAATGTCGAAACCAAACCCGGTGTCGGGTACCCAAAGGATTGGGAAAACCAGAAGCATTGGAAGGGTGGTTGGACACGCCGGACGAACGGTAAAATTGAGCCGCGCATGGGTGGCAAGTGGCGCATTCTGTCCAATATTTTCGCCAACCCGGATCTGCCGGAGATTGATGATTATTATGAGCCGTTCACCTTTGACTACGGGCATTTGCAGACTGCGCCCGAGGGCAAGGTCATGCCGACCGCCCGGCCGCGCTCGCTGATTACCGGCGAACGGATGGAGAAGATCGAATGGGGGCCGAACTGGGAGGAAATTCTCGGCGGTGAATTCGCCAATCGGTCCAAAGACAGCAATTTCGAAGGCGTGCAGAAGGAAATCTACGGTGCCTTCGAAAACACCTTTATGATGTATCTGCCGCGGCTGTGCGAACACTGTCTCAATCCGGCCTGCGCCGCCGTCTGTCCGTCTGGTGCCATTTATAAGCGGGAGGAAGACGGCATCGTTCTGATCGACCAGGACAAGTGCCGCGGCTGGCGCATGTGCGTGTCCGGCTGCCCCTATAAAAAGATCTACTATAACTGGTCGTCGGGCAAATCGGAAAAATGCATCTTCTGCTATCCGCGCATTGAGGCAGGCCAGCCCACCGTGTGCTCAGAAACCTGCGTTGGCCGGATTCGCTACCTCGGCGTCATTCTCTATGATGCCGACCGCATCGAGCAGGCAGCTTCCGTGCCTGACGAGGGCGACCTCTATGAGGCGCAACTTAAGGTGTTTCTCGATCCGCACGATCCTGCCGTGCAGGCGCAGGCCCGGCTTGACGGCATTCCGGAGGCCTGGCTGGAGGCTGCACAAAAGTCGCCGATCTGGAAAATGGCGATGGAGTGGAAGATCGCCTTCCCGCTGCACCCCGAATACCGCACCTTGCCGATGGTCTGGTATGTACCGCCCCTGTCGCCAATTCAGGCTGCCGCCGCGAAAGGTGATCTTGGAACCATCGGTGGCATGCCGGATGTGAAGTCGCTGCGCATTCCAGTGGAATATCTCGCCAACCTGCTCACCGCCGGGCGCACGGCACCGATCACGGCGGCTTTGGAGCGGATGCTGGCGATGCGCGCCTATATGCGCGCCAAGACTGTGGACGGCGTGATTATCGAGTCAATCGCCGAACGCGTGGGCCTGTCGGGTGGGGACATCGAGGACATGTATCAGCTCATGGCCATCGCCAATTACGAGGACCGGTTCGTGATCCCGACGGCCCATCGCGAAACCGGCGAGGACACCTTTGAGATGCGCGGCTCATGCGGCTTCTCGTTCGGTGACGGCTGCTCCGGGAAAACCGGCTTCAGCCTGTTCGATTCGAAGAAACC
>JAQNCU010000109.1 GCA_029077775.1 Acidocella sp.
AAAACGAGCGGACCTGGAGTCATCGCGCTCTAAGGCGTGACCAAAAAAAAGGCGGCGCATTTAGCGCCGCCAAGTTTAGGGAGGAAACGTCCAAGAAATGGGAGAGCAAGCTCGTCCCGCAATTGAGTTATATTTCACAATCAATCCTCGGCGCAACTTAATTTTTTGCGGTGCAGCATTGTTTAATTTGAGGGGCGGGTCACGGGGTCTCGGGAACCAGGACAATAACGGCGGCCTGGGCGGCAATACCTTCGCCGCGTCCGGGGAACCCCAGGCGCTCGGTGGTGGTCGCCTTGACCGAGATGAGATCGACCGAAACGCCGAGAAGCGCCGCCAGCCTGGCACGCATCGCCGGGGCGTGGGGGGTGATTTTCGGCTGCTCGCAGATAATCGTGATATCCGCGTTGGCGAGCTTAGCCCCACGCGCGGCGATCCGCCCTGCGGCGTGGGTGAGAAAGTGCGCGCTGTCAGCATCCTTCCACGCGGCCTCCGATGGCGGGAAATGACGGCCAATATCGCCCTCAGCCAGCGCGCCATAGATCGCATCGCACAGCGCGTGAATGCCGACATCGGCATCCGAATGGCCAGCGAGGCCATGCGGGCAGGGTATCGTGACACCGCAAATGATCATCGGGCGGTCCGGGGCCGTGGCATGAACGTCGAATCCGGTACCGATGCGGGGGATCATTTGGGCTCCAAAACCTGATTTGGCGCAGATGTGACCCCATGTCTGGCCGTCGTCAACAGAACGCCCGGGCCAGACGCGCGAAACGGGCAGAGGCGTCTTGCTGATTTTGCACGAAAGAACGCGGGTCTTCACGCCGGGAGGCGATTGCGCCGCGCGCGCGGCGGCGGTAGTTTGCCCAAATCATGAGCAATTTAACCGTACCCCTTATCAAACCGATCACCCTGGGCAGCGGGCGGCACGCGGTTAGGCTTGAATCGCCTGTGATTCTGGCACCTTTGTCGGGGGTGACCGATTTGCCGTTCCGGGCTTTGGCGAAATCTCTCGGTGCCGGGCTTGTTGTCTCGGAAATGATCGCGTCCTGGGCGATGGTCCGGGAAAACCGCAATACGCTGCGGATGGCCGAAGTGGTTGCGGGCGGCGGGCCATCATCGGTGCAACTGGCGGGGTGTGACCCGGACGCGATGGCCGAGGCCGCACGCATTGCCGTGGGCCAAGGGGCGGATATCGTCGATATAAATTTCGGCTGTCCGGTTAAAAAAGTGGCGGTGGGGCAGTCCGCGGGGTCGGCTTTGATGCGCGATGAGGCTCTGGCGGGCCGTATACTGGCCAGTACCGCCCGCGCGGTGTCGGTGCCTGTGACGTTGAAAATGCGCATGGGCTGGGATTCGCAAAGCCTGAATGCCCCCGCATTGGCGCGAATCGCCGAGGCATCGGGCATCGCGATGATCACGGTGCATGGCCGCACACGCCAGCAATTCTATCAGGGCAGCGCCGACTGGGATTTTGTGGCGCAGGTAAAGGAAGCCGTCGGCATACCGGTGATCGTGAACGGCGATATCACGAGCGAGGCCAAAGCGGCGGCGGCGCTGCGCCGGTCTGGCGCGGATGGCGTGATGATCGGGCGCGGGGCGTATGGACGCCCATGGTTTCTGAAACAGGTGGCGGATTATCTCACGACCGGCGTGTTGTCCGAAGCCCCCAGCCTGGAGACACAAAAATCTATTTTGCTGCGCCATTACGCGGCGATCCGCGCGCATTTTGGCGACGGCCCCGGCGTGCGGCTGGGGCGCAAGCACCTGGCATGGTACAGCCATGGGCTGCGCGGGTCAGCCCATTTTCGCGCGCAGATGAACCGGCTGAATGACGGATACCAGGTGGAGGCTTTGATCCATGAATTCTACGATCCGTTGATCGCGCAGGGATTTATCCGACAAGATGAACTGGCCCTCGCAGCGTGAGCGGGATCAAGCGGGCTTTTGGCATCGTCCGGCGGGGCAAGCCGCCAGCCTATGATATTTCATTGGACCCGGCGCATATTTTGGCCGCATTGCCGCTCGCCGTGGTGGTTCTCGATGATCAGAACATCTTCCGTGCGGTCAATTACGCGGCGGAGGAATTTTTTGGCTCCTCGAAGGCATTGCTGCTGAACAGCAATTTGGGCGAAATTCTGTCGTCTGACCATCCGGTGTTTCTGGTTCTGGAACGTGCCCGCGGCGACGGCCTGACCGTTGCCGAGCACAACATGATCCTGGAGGGGCCGCGTATGGCGCGGCGGGGCTGCTCGGTACAGGCCGCGCCTGTGGCGGAACGGCCCGGGCTCGTGCTCCTCACGTTGCAGGATGAATCCGCGGCGCGCGCGCTGGACCAGCAGATGTCGGCCCGAAACGCGGCGCGCAGCATCACGGGCATGGCGGCGATCCTCGCCCATGAGGTGAAAAACCCGCTCTCGGGCATCAGGGGTGCTGCGCAGCTCTTGGAGGCCAGCGTGCCGCCGGATGACAAGGAATTGGCGGTGCTGATCCGCGACGAGGCCGACCGTATCCGCGCGATGGTGGAGCGGATGGAAACATTCGGCGAGAAGAAGCTCGAACGCCAGGCTGTGAACATCCATCGGGTGCTGGAGCATGTGCGCAAGCTCGCGCGTTCAGGCTTTGCCTCGCGGATCAAATTTGTTGAGACCTATGACCCAAGTCTGCCACATGTGCACGGCAACCGCGACCAACTGATTCAGGTATTGCTCAATCTGGTCAAAAATGCAGCCGAGTCGATCGCCAGTATGGACCGGCCGGATGGCGAGATCCTTCTCTCGACCGGGTTTCAGCATGGCGTGCGGCTATCGGCGTCGTCGGCCCGCGGGCGCGCCAACCTGCCGCTTTTTGTGGCGGTGCGCGACAACGGCCCCGGCATCCCCGAGGATATCAGGCGGCATTTGTTTGAGCCCTTCATCAGCACCAAGGCCACCGGCAGCGGGCTTGGCCTGGCGCTCGTGGCGAAAATCGTCGCGGATCATGGCGGGTTGATCGATGTCGACAGCCGCCCCGGACGCACCGAGTTCCGGATCAACCTGCCGGTGTTTGAAGAGCCCCAGGAAAGCAACCATTCATGACCCTGCCCACGATTTTGATCGCCGATGATGACCGCTCGATCCGCACAGTGCTGACCCAGGCGCTGGGGAGGGCGGGGTACCAGGTGCGGGCGACGTCCTCGGTTGCGACATTGTGGCGCTGGGTGGAGGATGGTGAGGGCGATGTCGTGATCACCGATGTGATCATGCCCGATGAGAACGGGCTGGATCTGGTGCCGCGCGTGCGGCGCATCCGCCCGGAACTGCCGGTTATTGTCATGAGCGCGCAATCGACCTTGACCACAGCGGTGCAGGCAACGCAGCGCGGCGCGTTCGATTATCTGCCGAAACCGTTCGACCTCGCGGATTTGCTGGCGGTGGTGGACCGCGCACTGAAACAGCCTTTGCATACATCGAGCATCCCGGATGCGGTGAAGCCATCGGGGGATGATACCCTGCCGCTGATCGGGCGCAGCCCGGCGATGCAGGAGATCTACCGGGTGATCGCGCGGCTGACCACCACGGATCTGACCGTGATGATCAACGGCGAGAGCGGGGCGGGAAAGGAGTTGGTGGCGCGCGCGCTGCATGATTATGGCCGCCGCCGCGCCGGGCCGTTCGTCGCGATCAACATGGCCGCGATCCCGCGCGAGCTGATCGAGAGCGAATTATTCGGCCATGAGCGCGGGGCTTTTACCGGGGCCACCAACCGCCATACCGGACGGTTTGAGCAGGCCAATGGCGGGACATTATTCCTCGATGAAATCGGCGATATGCCGCCCGAGGCCCAGACCCGGCTGCTGCGCGTGTTGCAGGAGGGGGAGTTCACCACGGTCGGTGGCCGCCAGCCAATCCGCGCCAATGCCCGGATTGTGGCGGCCACGCACCGGGATTTGCGCGCGCTGATCCGCACCGGCCAATTCCGCGAGGATTTGTTCTACCGGCTGAATGTGGTGCCGATCCGGCTGCCGCCATTGCGCGAGCGCCCTGATGATATCCCCGTGCTGGCACAGCATTTCCTCAACAAAGCGCAGAATGAGGGCCTGCCCGCGAAATCCATCGACCCGGCGGGAATGGCGATGCTCTCGGCCTATCGCTGGCCGGGCAATGTGCGCGAGCTGGAAAACCTCATTCGCAGGCTGGCCGCGTTGGTGCCACAGCCTGTGATCACCGAGGCGATATTGACCCAGGAATTAAGCGATTATGCCGCCGTAGAGGAACCTGCCACCAGCACCGGCGACGAGCCCGATACCATGGCAGCGGTGGTTGAGCGCCATGTCAACCGGCTGCTCGCCGCAATTCGTGAAAGTGGCGAGGAAGGCGTGTTGTACGAACGCGCGCTGGCTGAGCTGGAACGCCCATTGATCCGCATGACATTGGCCGAGACACGCGGCAACCAGATCCGCGCGGCTGCCTTGCTGGGGCTCAACCGCAACACATTACGCAAAAAAATCCGCGAGCACGGCATCGGCGTGCAGCGCCGGGTGGGGTGATGCGGCGTATTTGCACAGGCGGCTTTGGCTGGCTTTGGCGGCAACGCCCATAATGACAACGCCGACCGATCCGCTTGCACGCGCCTGGCCAGCACGGCTGCTAGAGGTTCTGCTCGGCCGTGTGGCGACATTGCTGCTGGCCTCGGTAACCTTGTTTCTGGCGATCGCATCATTCGCGATTTTCGCCGGAAGGGTAAAAATCTCGGTCCATTCGGGCATCGCGGTCGGGCTGATCGTTGCCGATACCGCCGCGTTGCTGCTGTTCATCACGGTGTTGATCGGGCGGGTAACGCGCGTGGTGCTCGAACGCAGACGCGGCGCGGCGGGGGCCAAACTGCATGTGCGGCTGGTGTTTTTGTTCGGCGGCGTGGCGGCGGTGCCCGCAATCCTGGTCGCGGTGTTCGCAATCGTGTTTTTCGATTACGGCATCCAGGCCTGGTTCAACCAGCGTGTGCAGACCGCGCTCGATGAGAGCAACCAAGTGGCCCAGGGCTATTTGAGCGAGCATAACAATGACATCCGGCTCGACGCGCTGGCGATGGCCAACGACCTCTCGCAGAACGGCACGGTGTTTTTTGGCGACCCGAATGAATTCGCATCCTATCTCGTCAACCAGGCGACCATCCGCGGGCTGACCCAGGCGGTAATCTTCGAGCCGCTGGATGGTGAGATCGTGGCCTCCGCCGGGCTCTTCGCCGGGCTGGCCGCAACCGTGCCCGATGCGCGCGATATCGCGATGGCACAATCCGGCCAGGTGCCCGTGACGAGCCCCTCAGGCAGCACGGTGGAGCAGGCGACAATCAAGCTCGACATCACGCCGCCGATGATGCTGATGATCGAAAAGCCGATCGATCCCGCCATTCTGGACCATGTGCGCAAGACCGAGCAGGCGGTTGCGGAATATCAACGGCTTTCAAAAAACCGCACGGGATTGGAGATTTCTTTCGCGCTGGTGATCGCGATTTTGGCCTTGCTGGTGCTCTCCGCACTCGTCGGGTTCGGGCTGGTCATCGCCAACCAGATCGCCCGGCCCATCGGGGACCTGATCCATGCGGCGGAAAATGTGCGCGCGGGTGATCTGACCGTTAGGGTACCCGAGAGCACGACCGGCGATGAGATGGCCGGGTTGTCCCGCGCGTTCAACCGCATGACCGCGCAGTTGGGGGCTCAACGCGCGGAATTGATGCGCGTGAACGGGCAGCTTGACGAGCGACGGCGTTTTACTGAAACCGTGCTGGCCGGGGTTTCAGCCGGGGTGATCGGGCTCGACAATAAAGGGCGGATCGAGCTGCCAAACCGTGCGGCATCAGACCTGCTGCGGCTCGACCTGCTGCCGCGTATCGGCCAGAACCTCAATGAGATGGTCCCTGAATTCGGCCCGTTGATCGCCGCCGTAATGGCAGCACCTGAGCGTCCCGCGACCGCTGAAATCGAGCATGGCCCGGCGATGAACAAGCGGGTTCTACTGGTACGAATCGGAGCTGAGATGCAGGGCGATGAGCCCGATGGGTTCATCGTGACCTTCGATGACGTAACCGAGTTGCTCTCGGCCCAGCGCAAAGCGGCCTGGGCAGATGTGGCGCGGCGGATCGCCCACGAGATCAAAAACCCGCTGACGCCGATCCAGCTTTCGGCCGAGCGGTTGAAGCGGCGTTTTGCCAAGGAGATCATCTCAGACCCTGAGAGCTTCGCGCAATGCGCTGACACAATCGTGCGCCATGTTGGCGATATCGGCCGGATGGTGGATGAGTTCTCAACCTTTGCGCGGATGCCCACCCCGGTCATGCGCGTGGAATCGCTGGAGCGGATCGCGCGTGAGGCCATGGTGCTGCAACGTGTCTCGCAGCCACAGATCATATGGACCGTTACGGTGGAGGCGAGCCTGCGCGCATTTTGCGACCGCCGGTTGATCGGCCAGGCGCTCACGAATTTATTGCAGAACGCCGCCGACGCGGTGGCGATGCGCCCCGGTGCCAACCGGGTCACGCTCACACTGGCCGCGCATGAGGGCGAGGCGGTGCTTGGCGTGACCGATGACGGCATCGGCCTGCCCGAGACCGACCGCGCACGGCTGACCGAACCCTATGTGACGCACAAGCCCAAAGGCACCGGGCTTGGCCTTGCCATCGTCCGAAAGATCATGGAGGACCATGGCGGGCGGCTTGAACTCCACGAAGGAAAAGGCGGTGTGGGTGCCGAGGTTTGCCTGGTTTTGCCGGCGTTGCCGGTGGATTCAGGGCTTGAAAGTGACGCTGTTAGGGAGTTGCCTGCGCGATGACTGAGATTCTGATCGTTGACGACGAGCCGGATATTCGGCTCCTGATCGAAGCGATTTTGCGTGATGAAGGGTTCGAGGCGCGCAGTGCTGGCAGTTCTGACGAGGCGATCGCCGCCTATCGCGCCCGCCGCCCGGCGCTCGTGATCCTCGATGTCTGGTTACAGGGATCGAAGCTCGACGGGATCGGGATTCTCGATGTACTGCACCAGGAACAGCCACGCGTGCCTGTGGTGATGATCTCGGGGCACGGCACCATCGAGACGGCCGTGGCGGCGATCCAACGCGGAGCCTATGATTTTATTGAAAAACCCTTCAATTCAGACCGGCTTTTGCTGGTGGTGCGCCGCGCGCTGGAAGCGGCCCGGCTGGTGGCGGAAAATGCCGAATTGCGACTGCGGGTGGGGCATGAAAGCTCGCTCACCGGCGAGGGCAACGGGATCGCCAGCCTGAAATCGCAGATCGAGCGGGTAGCGCCCACAGGCTCGCGCGTGTTGATCACCGGGTTGCCAGGGTCAGGCAAGGAGACCGTGGCGCGCATGATCCATGAGAAATCCCGGCGTGCCGACGGGCCCTTTGTCGTGTTGAATTGCGCGATACTGGCACCTGAGCGTTTTGAGATGGAGTTATTCGGTGTGGAGGCTGGGGCAGACCCACATGCCGCGCCGCGCCGCGTGGGCGTGCTGGAGCGCGCGCATGGCGGCACATTATTGCTCGATGAGGTCTCTGATATGCCCCTGGAGACCCAAGGCAAGATCGCGCGCGTGTTGCAGGAACAGAGCTTCGAGCGGATGGGCGGCGGAACGGGGTCTCGGGTTAAGGTGGATATTCGCGTACTGGCCTCCACCGCGCGGGATTTGACGAGCGAAATAGCAGCCGGGCGATTCCGCGAGGATTTGTATTACCGGTTGGCCGTGGTGCCGCTGCGCGTGCCTTCATTGAAGGAACGCCGGGAGGATATTCCCGCGCTCGCCGCGAGCTTTCTGGCCCGCGCCGCCGAAACCTCCGGTCTGCCCGCGCGCAGCCTTGCCTCGGATGCCATCGCGGCGCTGCAATCGCATGACTGGCCCGGCAATGTCCGCCAGTTACGCAATATCATGGATTGGCTGATGATCATGCGCTCCGGCGAGAGCGGCGATATGTTCCGCGCCGAGCATCTGCCCACCGAATTATCGGCCCATGCGCCGCGCGCCTTGGCGATCGACCCGGCGGCGGATGTAATGGCGCTGCCACTGCGCGAGGCGCGGGACGTGTTCGAGACGCAGTATTTACAGGCACAATTATTGCGGTTCGGCGGCAATATCAGCCGTACAGCGAATTTTGTCGGCATGGAACGCAGCGCGCTGCACCGCAAGCTGAAGCAATTGGGCATTGGTGCCGAGGACCGGGGTTAAAGCACGGGCTGCGCTTTGGCAGGCCGACCAATGGTTAACGCAGCAAAGGCTGCGACCAAAGCAGCACCACCTGCGATGACAAAGGCAGAAATATGAGCGTACCGCTTGCGATGCTGGCCGAGAGCAGACCCATTATGAGCCCGCGCCTTGTTACGAACCAGCGGTTGATCATGGTGGCGCCCAGGGTCATGGCGACGCAGCCGCTGCCAAGGCCAGAGAGCACACCCCAGCTCGCCACCAGTTCCCACGGC
>JAQNCU010000110.1 GCA_029077775.1 Acidocella sp.
ATTCACCCACAAGCGGCACCCTGGGCGATATTTTCGGCCGCGATCAGCCCGCTCGGGGCCGCTCTCTTGCCTTCCCCCACGCCCAAGGCCAGAACCACGGGCCATGGACCGCCGCCTGCCCTTGCAGCGTATCGATCGCTACATCCTTGGTCAGCTATTGATCGCCCTGCTGCTCGTCTCCACCGGGCTCGTGGCGCTCATCTGGCTGACACAGTCGCTGCGCTTCATCCAGATCATCGTCAATCACGGCCTCTCACCGCTGGTCTTTATCCGCCTTACACTCCTGCTGGTGCCGAGCTTTCTGGCCACCATCCTGCCGATTACCTGTTTTATCGTGGTCCTGTTCATCTATGCCCGGCTCGGCGGTGACCGGGAACTGACCGTCATGCGCACGACCGGCCTCTCGAACCTCGCCCTCGCCCGGCCCGCTTTGCTCCTCGCGGCCGCCGTCACGCTCTGCGGCTATGGCCTCAACCTCGTCCTGGTTCCCGTCTCGCTCAGCGCCTTCCGCAACTATGAATTTGAAATCCGTAACCAGATCGCCGCTTTTTTGCTGGAGCCGGGCGTCTTCACGCAAGTCTCAGACGGTGTCACCGTCTATGTCCAGTCGCGCGGCCCCGATGACAGGCTGGGCGGCATCATCATCGAGGATGCCCGCAACAAAACCGCCCCCGCCACCATCCTGGCCCGCACCGGCCAGCTTATGATCAGCAAAGACGGCCCCGTGGTCGTGCTTAAAAATGGCTCGCGCGAGCAGGAAGACCCCAAGACCGGACGGCTGGATATCCTGACCTTCGCGCGCAACGTGCTCTCATTGGCGCAAGCCGCCCGCGCCGATACGCCCGACGAGACCGATTCCGCCGAGGCCAGCCTGACCGATCTGCTAAGCCCGCCGGCCAGCCTCAGCCCGGCCGACCGGGCCAAATGGCTCGTCGAGGCGCAACGACGCCTCAGCGCCCCGCTTACCGCGGTCAGCTTTACGCTGATCGGTCTCGCCGCGACGCTGACAGGCACATTCCGTCGCCATGGCAGCCTGACCCGCCCGGTTGGTGCCGTCATCACCGTCACCCTGCTGGTGGCGCTCAGCCTCGCGGTAAACAATCTCGCGGCGCGCAACACCATGCTGCTGCCGCTGATCTGGTGCACCATCCTCGCCCCCGGCCTGTTCGCGGGCTTCCAACTTGTCCGGTCATATCGCCCGCGATGATCGCCATCCCCCTGACATTATCGGTCTATTTCGGCACGGCCTTCATCCTTGCCGTCCTCGCCATGCTCGCTGCCTTGACCGGCCTGGTCAGCCTGTTCGACTTTCTCGAATTGCTGCGGGAATCCGCCACCGCCCCCGCCGCCGGGTTCGGCATTATCGTGAAGATGGAAATTCTCCGTCTGCCATGGACCACCCTGCAAATTCTGCCGTTCGCCGTATTGCTTGGCGGCATTTTCGCCTTCTGGCGGCTCTCACGCTCATCCGAGCTTGTGGTGGCGCGCGCCGCCGGCATTTCCGCCTGGCAATTCCTGGCCGCCCCGATCTTGGTGGCAACCGCATTGGGGCTATTCGCAACCGGCGCGGTCAGCCCGCTCTCGGCGCTCATGTATGGCCGTGCAGAGGCGCTCTATAATGCCTATCTCAAGCCCGGTGGCGGCCCGCTTTCGCTCAATGGCGGGCAATTATGGGTCCGCCAGGCCGACCCCGGCATGGCACCGGGCGGCGTGGCCGTGCTGCATGCCGATGACGTCTATTTGCACAACAGCATCTTGACTGCCGAGACCGTCACCGTCCTGCGCCTGAGCGCCGACACCACGCTCCTCGCCCGGCTGGACGCCGCCCACGCCACCTTGGTCAAGGGCGACTGGCACCTCTCGGATGTCGATATCCTAACGCCGGGCGCGGCCCCGCAGCGGGCGGATGCGATGAATTTCCCGACCGATCTCACCGTCCGGCGCGTGCAGGAGAGCTTTGCCTCGCCCGACTCGCTATCATTCTGGGCGCTGCCGGGGTTCATCGCCATTCTGAAACGCTCGGGGTTTTCACCCATCCAGCATGAACTCGCCTTCCAAACGCTGGCCGCCTTGCCCCTGTTATGCGCCACCATGTCGCTGGTCGCGGCGGGGTTTTCCATGCGCCCCTCGCGGCGCGGCGGTGCCACGCGCATGCTGGCGGGCGGGGTGGCCTGCGGATTCGCATTGTTCATGGTCTCCGAGGTCGCCAGCCAGTTCGGCTCCTCGGGCGCCATCCCGGTCATTCTTGCCGCCTGGGCCCCGGCTGTTGCCGGGCTGCTGCTGGCGCTTGCGTTGTTGCTGCATCTGGAAGATGGCTGAGCCATGAATGCATTCCGTGCTTTAATCGCCAGCTTGGCCGCCGGTCTCTGCCTCGCCACCCCGGCTCGCGCGCAGGCGGCCGAGACAACTGGCACGCCGGTATATTTCACTGCTGATGCCATCAGTTACGACAAAGCCGACAACATCGTCACGGCGTCAGGGCATGTCCGCGCCCTGCAAGACGGCCAGACGCTCTATGCCGATAAAATCGTGCTCAACCGTGCCACCAATGTCGCCACCGCCTCGGGCCATGTCATCCTGGTACAGCCCGGCGGCGATACCGTTTTTGCCGACCATGCCGTGCTCAGCCAGGGCATGAAGAACGCCATCATGCGCGGCGTCTCCGCCCGGCTGGCACAAAATGCCCGGCTCATCGCCAATGGCGGCCGCCGGTATAATGACCAGATCGATGAGCTGACCAAAATTGTCTATTCCGCGTGCGATCTCTGTAAATCGGATCCCACCGCGCCCCCGCTCTGGCAAATCCGGGCGCGAAGCGCGACCCGCGACCTGCAACATAAAACGATCGAATTCCGCGACGCCGACCTGGAATTTGACGGCTTTCCCATCTTCTACCTGCCCTATTTGTCCGAGCCCGACCCATCGGTCCGCCGCCAGACCGGGTTTTTGATTCCCTCTGTCGGGTCCAGCTCACGACTCGGGCTGTTTACAATCATCCCTTATTATATCGTGATCAATCAGGAATCAGATATCACGCTCACACCCATCCTCGCGACCAAACAGGGCCCGGCGCTGCGCGCAAATTACCGCCGCGCGTTCAATAATGGCGAGGTCAATATCGACGCCTCCGCCGGGCTGGACCGCGGCCATTCCGGCAATTCGATATTTTCAAACGGCGTGTTCGACCTCAACCCGACATGGCGTGCGGGCTTCAGCTATAACCACGCCTCGAACCCGACCTATCTGAACGATTTCAGCATCCTGCCGAATGCCGCATACCTCGCCAGCAATGTCTATGTCGAGGGTTTTGCGCCCGGCGCTTATGCAAGGCTCGACGCGCAAACCTATCAGGGGCTGGTCACCAGCGTTAACCAGACCGAATTGCCCATCGTCGCCCCGCACGGGCAGTATCATTTTATATCAGGGCAAGATTCCCTCGGTGGCCGGTTCCATCTCGATGCCGATTTTTTCAACGTCGAACGTGGCCAGGGCACGCAAAGCCGCCGCATTTCAGCCCAACCCGGATATGCCGTGCCGCTCGCTTTGCCATTCGGCGTGGTCGGCACGGCGCGCGTGCGGCTCATCGCCGCTGGCTATAGCGCCAGCCATTTGAACAGCCAGCCCAATTACAGCGGCATCAACACCGCCGAGACCGCGCGCGCCGTGCCCTTTGGCGCGGTGTTCCTGCGCCTGCCATTTATCCGGTCGGGCGCTTACGGCAGCCAGATCATCGAGCCTGAAATCCAGATCGTCACCGCGCCCGATATCGGCATCCGCCAAAACGCCCGTATCCCCAACGAGGACAGCCTCGACCTTGAATTCTCAGACGCCAATCTGTTCAGCCTCAACCGCTATCCGGGGATCGACCGGATCGCGGGCGGCAGCCGGGTCGATTACGCCTTGCACAGCGCCTGGTATCTGCCCGGCGGGGCGTATGTTGATGGTCTGATTGGGCAATCCTACCGCCTGCATAAGGACCATGACTACCTGCCCGGCTCCGGCCTGTCCGATAATGTCTCCGACATTGTGGGCCGCCTCACCCTTGCCCCCACGCCCCTGTTCAACATCGTCTACCGTACCCGGCTCAGCCATGCCGATCTCGGCGCGCGCATGATCGATGCCACAGCCAATCTCGGCACGCACGCCTTCAGCGCCTCAGGCGGGTATCTCTACAGCAATGTCGATCCCTATGTGCTGTATAATCTGCCCAGCACGACCAACGTGAACCTCAACCCGCCTGGGGCATATTTCGCGCATCGCAAGGAATTTACTGCCAGCATCGCCAGCAATTTCGGCCCCTGGTCGCTGGGTGCGGGCACTGAGCGCAACCTTGAGACCGGGCATTTCGACACCGCCAATTTCAACGCCGGCTGGCAGAATAACTGTTTCGGGGTCAGCCTGATTTATTTCGAACGCTTCACCTCGTTCAACCTGGATAAAGGCAGCACCACCGTGCTCATCCAGTTCAATTTCAAAACACTCGGAAATGTTGGATTCAGCGCCCTATGAAGCATAAACTCACTGCCGCCTTGCTCGCCGCCTCGCTTGGCATTCTACCCAGGTTCTGGCCCGGCGCCATGCTGGCGCACGCCCAAAGCACCAGCCCTGACAGCGCCAGCATCGCCGCCATCGTCAACGGGCAGGTGATCACCAACCAGGATATCATAGCGCGTGCCCGTTTGCTCGCCATCTCCACCGGTCTGAACCCCACGCCGGACATGCTGGCCCGGCTGTCACCCCAGGTCACCAACGTGTTGATCGACCAGACGCTTGAGCTTCAGGAGATCAATCATCGCAACGTCGTGGTCGCGGATTCAGACATCACAGCGGCCATCAGCCATATTGAACAGGGCAATAATTTAGCCCCTGGCGGCCTGCGCACCCATCTGGCCGCGGCGGGCGTACCGTTCGACACCTTGGTCAACCAGTTGCGCATCGAACTCGGCTGGCAAACCGTGTTGCATCAGGTCCTGGGGCCGGAGCTGCGCCCCACCCCGGGCGATATAGCCGCCGAAAAAGCCGCACTGAAGGCCGAAATCGGCCAAACCCAGTACCATGTCTCGGAAATCTTCGTCCCTGTCACCGATCCCGCGAACGATGCCAGCGCCAAGGCGTTCGCCAACACAATCATCGGCCAATTGCGCGGTGGCGCGCCCTTCCCGGTTGTGGCTGTACAATTCAGCCAGGCCCCTTCAGCACTTCAGGGCGGCGATCTCGGCTTCGTACAGCTCGGCCAGCTCGACCCCGCCGTTGCCGCCATTATCGCCCAAATGCCGGTCGGTGCCATCAGCGACCCGGTGCGCGTGCCCGGCGGGTACGACATCGTACAGCTACAGGAGGTTCATAAGGTCGGCACCCAATTGCAAACCATCCTGCACATCGCCCAGGCTTTCGCCCCTTTCACCACCCCCATCGGCCAGGGCGGCATCGGCCCGGCGCAGCTCGCGGTGATCAATAAACTCGTGGCGCAGGCCCAAACAGCCAAATCCTGCCCGGATATCGCGGCCATCAATGCAAGTTTCGGCAATGCCCACCCGTCGGACCCTGGCCCGGTCAACCTCGCTACCGTGTCCCCCCCGGCTTTCCAGCAGGTTCTGGCCAATCTGCCGCCCGGCAAAACCAGCCGACCACTGGTTGAGCAGGACGGCGTCTCGGTCGTCATGGTCTGCGCGAAAAATACCGCGGCGCCGAGCCTGCCGTCAGACCAGGATATCGAGAACATTATCGTCCAACGCCGCGTGGCGCTCGAATCTCAGCAATTACTCGACGATCTCCGCCACCGTTCGATCATCACGAGGCCGTAAAGCCATTTCAGGCCGCGGCTTCAAGTGCTGCCTCGGCGGCCAGCCAGTCACGCTCGGCGGCCTCCACCTCGCGTTTGATCGCGCCGATCCGCTGGTTGATATAGGCCAAATCCTTCGCCTTGCCCGGGCTGTAAATGCCCGGATCGGCCAGTTTTTTCTCAAGCAGCCCGCGTTCGGCGGCCAGCTTGGCCAGCCGCAATTCCGCATCCTTCACCGCCTGGCGCAATGGCGCGAGCCGGGATCGCGCCTCCGCCCGTTCCTTTTTCGCCTCCCCCCGGTCGGCCTTGCGCGCATGATCGCGCGAACCGCCACCGCTGCTGCCGGCCCCCTCGGTCACGCTTGCGGCATAGGAGGCGAGATCACCCTCCAGCGCCCGCACGGTGCCGCCGGAGACCAGCAATAACCGGTCGGCGACCAGATCCACCAAATAGGGATCATGCGAGATCAACACCACCGCGCCCTCAAAATCCGCCAGCGCGCGCACCAGCGCGTCGCGGGCGTCGATATCCAGATGGTTCGTCGGCTCATCGAGGATCAACAGATGCGGCGCGTCGCGCGTGGCCAGTGCGAGCAAAAGCCGCGCCTTCTCGCCGCCGGACATCGCCTGCACCTTGGTGTTCACCCGGTCGGCATCCAGCCCGAACCGCGCCGCCTGGGCGCGCACCTGCGGCGGTGTCGCCTTCGGCAGCGCGCGTGCCAAATGCTCATAGGGCGTCTCATGCATCACCAAATCATCCTCCTGGTGCTGCGCGAAATACCCCACCCGCAAATTCCCTGTGCGGAACTGCCGCCCGGCCATCGGGCTCAACCGGCCCGCCAGCAATTTCGCCAATGTGGATTTGCCATTGCCATTGGTGCCCAACAGCGCGATCCGGTCCTCCATATCCACCCGGAGCGATACACCCGAGAGCACCACCTTTCCGTCATATCCCACATTCACACCATCCAGACTGAGCATTGGCGGGGCCAGCTTGTTGGGTTCGGGAAATGAAAACCGCGTCACCCGGTCCTCGACCACCGACTCGATCTGCGGCATCCGCTCCAGCGCCTTGATCCGGCTTTGCGCCTGCCGCGCTTTGGAGGCCGTGGCGCGGAACCGGTCCACGAATTTCTGCATATGCGCGCGCTGCTCCGCCGCCCGCTCCGCCGCGCGGCCTTGTTGCAACGCTTTTTCGGTCTTGATGCGGATAAACTCGGCAAACCCGCCCGGCGTTAAGGTCAGCTTGCCACCATCGAGATGCGCAATCGCCTCCACCGCCCGGTCCAGCAATTGCCGGTCATGGCTGACCAGCAGCACCGCCCCGGGGGATTTCGCGAGGTATTGCTCTAGCCACAAGGTCGCTTCCAGGTCCAGATGGTTGGTCGGCTCATCGAGCAGCAACAAATCAGGCGCGGCAAACAGCACCGCCGCCAACGCCACGCGCATCCGCCAGCCACCCGAAAAACTGCTCATTGCCCGGCTCTGCCATTCAGTGCTGAACCCCAGGCCCGAGAGGATCGCCGCGGCGCGCGCGGGTGCGGCATCCGCCTCGATCGTCATCAGCCGGTCATGGATCTCGGCCACCCGGTGCGGGTCCACCGCCTCGTCGTCGGCTTCGGCCAGCAATGCCGTGCGCTCCACATCGGCGGCGAGCACAACCTCCAGCGGGGTCATTGTACCGCCCGGCGCCTCCTGCGTCACATAGCCCAGCCGCACGCGTTGGCCGCGCTTGATGCTGCCGCCATCGGGCTGCAACTCCCCCGCGATCAGCTTCAACAACGTGGATTTTCCGGCACCATTACGCCCGATCAACCCGATCCGCCGTCCGGGATCGACCATCAGGCTGGCGTGGTCCACCAGATTACGACCAGCGATGCTGTAGGACAGATTTTCGATCATCAAAACACTCATGGCGTGGTCTTTACCCGCAACCATGCTGCATTGCACAGGGCGGCCCGTGCGAACGGTTGCGATGAAGCCCAAGCCCGGCTATGGGCCGCGCATCAACACAGCCCAGGCAGATATATTATGACCATCGAACACACGCTCTCGATCATCAAACCCGACGCCACCCGCCGTAACCTGACGGGCGCGATCAACGCCAAATTCGAGGGCGCGGGCCTGTCGATCATCGCCACGCGCCGCCTGCACCTCACCCAGGCGCAGGCTGAGGCGTTCTATGCCGTGCACGCGCACCGCCCGTTCTTCAAAGACCTCGTGAGCTTTATGATCTCCGGCCCGGTGGTGGCGCAGGTGCTGGCCGGTGAGGGCGCGATCCTTAAAAACCGCGACATCATGGGTGCCACCAACCCCGCAAACGCCGAACCCGGCACCATCCGCAAGGAATTCGCCGAATCCATCGAAGCCAACTCCGTCCATGGCTCCGACAGCCCGGAAGCCGCCGCCCAGGAAATCTCGTATTTTTTCGCAGGCATCGATATCGTGAAATAAAGGCAAATCTGGTGGGGCGGCCGCCCCACCATCCCCGCGCGGGTTATACCAGCTGGCCTAAAGAATGACTCTCGGCGGGCAGCAAGCGCTTCTTTTTGTGAACAAAAAGAAGCAAAAAAACCTTATTAATCTGGGCCATTGGGGTTCCAGAAGCCCGGCACCGGCATAATAAAAGTTTTTTGCGCCGCTTTTT
>JAQNCU010000528.1 GCA_029077775.1 Acidocella sp.
GCCAAAGGCGAAGAACGGGATCACCATCACGCCGTCTTTCTGCGGCAGCCCGATGCCAAGCCGCCCCTCGATCCGGTTGAACACCGCCCGGTCGGTGGCGGATGCGGGCAGGCCCGAGGCGAGATAATGCCCACCATAGTAAAGATTGCCGGCGGCGAAATCATATTTCAGCGCGGCGTAATAATCGGCATTGTTAAGCAGACCATGCTCGGGCAGCAATACGCTTGCCCCAACCCCAAAGCCCGCGGTCAGGCCGTTTTCATCGTCGCCCGTGCCTTCGGGCAGGTTCTCGTGATACTGCGTGTGCATAAAACTGGCGTTGATGCCCAGGTGGGTCTCAGCGGCTTCCACTTCCCGGTATGAACTGGCCGATGCCGCGCTATAGGCTGGCATGATGCTATCCTGGCTGGTATCCACGGCGCCGGGATACACCGCACCACCCGTACCCGGCATACCCGGCGCACCCGGATACACCGCCTGTGCCATCATCATCGGCGCTGCACCTGTGGCGCGCGCGGGCAGAGCACCCGCGAAGCTCAGCACCACAACAGTTGCGAGCCCGGCTGCGCCGCCCCGTGAGATTAATAAATTGTTATTCATCATGAAGCCCCCGTTATAAACACAGATAAGAATAATCTGCGCGGTCTGGCAATGTCCGCGAGTGCCATGAAAGCCGCCATCCGCGCACCATCATGACAGCGTGCGCCGTTGCGGTATAAACGTTACAGACATGATATTAACGGCATGACATCACCGGATTCCACGGCCACCTCCGCCGCCCGGACTTCGCCTGAGCAGATCATGCGGGCGATTTTCACCCAGGCTTTCAAGGGGTCGTTCACGGGCACGGGCCTGAGCCTGCCGCCGGGCGCGAGCAAAGCCGGGCTGCGCGCCGGGCTGGCGCTCGATGAGAGCACCCTGGCCCGCCTGTACCAGGAAGCGCGGGCGACCGCCCGGGGCGATACCCCCATGCCAAAAGCGCCACGGGCCACGCGCCGCGCACCGGTCATTATCGCTGCCGGGTTGGGCCTCATCGCGGTGCTCGCCATCCTGTTCGGCGTGGTCCTGGTGCAGCCCTGGCGGCCCACAGCGGGGATATACGCTCTCGCCGCCCATAATCCTGGGGCCTTTGCCCTGTTGCGGCGGCGCGCCTCCTTAAGTGACCACCAGGCCCAGTTCGACGTTGGCACCCTGTTGGATGGTGGCTGGTTGAAGACCGAGACCGTGGTGCCAAAAAACAACCGCGCCGCGTTCGCCTGGTACCATAAAGCCGCCGCCGCCGGGCTTGCCCCGGCGCAGAACAGCCTTGGATACCTGTATCAGACCGGTGCTGGCGTGCCGCGCAATCTGGCCCGGGCGTTGTTTTGGTACCAAAAGGCCGCCGAACAGGGCTTTGCCATCGCCCAGAATAATCTCGGTGCCGCCTATCAAATCGGCGCGGGCACGGCGCAGAATTACGCCGCCGCCGCCGCCTGGTTCCAGCGCGCGGCGGCACAAAATGAGCCGAACGCCGAGAACCGCCTGGCGTATTTGTATTTCAGGGGCCTCGGCGTGAAGCAGAGTAACCAGCTTGCACGGCACTGGTTTGCCGCCGCCGCCGCCCAGGGTCTGGCCCCGGCGCAGCTCAATCTCGGCTTGCTCTACGCGCTGGGCATCGGCGTTACCCAGAATGACACCAAG
>JAQNCU010000529.1 GCA_029077775.1 Acidocella sp.
GCCAAAGGGCATGACCGCGATTAGCCATTTTTACGTGATGGATTGGGCAAGTGTCTGGACCGACATCGCGCTGGGCCTGCTGATCTCCGGTGCAATGGCCGCCTGGGTGCCAGACTCCTTCTGGCAGGCGTTTTTTCTGGTCCATCATCCGCTAGCGGCAAAACTCGTTGGTCCCCTTATTGGCCCACTTGTCGCGGTTATCTCCTTCGTGTGCTCGGTGGGAAATGTACCGTTGGCGGCGGTGCTGTGGAACGGTGGCATCAGCTTCGGCGGCGTGGTGTCCTTCTTGTTCGCCGACCTCATTATCCTGCCTATTCTGAACATTTACCGGAAATATTACGGCTGGCGTGTGGCCCTACTTTTGGGCGCCGTATTTTACTCTGCAATGGCTCTGGCTGGCTATGCTGTAGAATTCATTTTTGGCGGCTTACGTCTGATTCCGGCCCAACGTCATGCTCTGGTAGAGATGGCGCATTTGAGCTGGGATTACACAACATTTCTGAATATCGGCTTCGGCGCGCTTTCATTGATCATAATTTACCGATTTTTGAGCACCGGCGGCCCAAAAATGTTGCGCATGATGGCAGCGCCGCCTGAGCCCGCCGCCTCTGGCAAAATTCACAATCATCCTCATATCCACGAGCATCATCACGACCATCAGGGACATCATTGAAATGAATTCGACCCGTAGAGGACTACTCGCAGGCTCGGCAGCCTTAAGTGTACTCGCTTCATTTCCCAAAGCCCGCGCGGAAACGATCCAAAAGATCAACGCAACCACGCGCGTTCTCGACGTAAATGGCAAGGCCGCAAAGGTCTTTGGTCTTGTTGGCCCCAACGGTGCGCCAGGCGTCACGCTCAATCCTGGCGAGAGATTTGCGGTAACCGTCGACAACCAGGCTGGGACGCCCACTATCATCCATTGGCATGGACAGACACCGGATTGGAAACAAGACGGTTTTCCATGGCCGCAAACACCACCGATCGCCGCAGGTGCCAGCAAGGCATATGACTTTGCCGCAACTCCCGGCACGTACTGGATGCACTCGCATCAGGGGATGCAGGAACAGCAGTTGATGGCAGCCCCCCTGATCGTCCATGACCAAGCCAGTCTCGCCGCTGACACGCAAGAGGTGGTTATGTTACTGCATGATTTTAGTTTCAAAAGCCCCGATGAGTTGCTGGCGGGTGTGACAAAACAAGGCGGCATGATGGGTGGCATGAGCATGGGGGCTGGCGGGTCAATGGCCGGCATGGACATGAGCTCGGGTAATTCGATGAGCGGCATGAACATGGGTTCAAATGGTTCGATGGCCGGTATGGGTATGAGTGCTGGCAGCGGGATGATGAGCATGGGGTCCGGTGCGGGCATGAGCAGCGCCGACCTTAATGACATTACATTTGACGCGTTCCTCGCCAACGACCGCACGCTCAACGACCCCGACATTATCCGCACCACAGCCAGCCAAAATGTTCGGCTACGCATAATAAACGGCGCCGCCTCTACGAATTTTTGGGTTGATCTCGGCGCACTCAACGGTAAAGTCATTGCTGTGGACGGCCATGATGTTGTGCCCGTTTCAGGAAGCAGATTTCCTTTGGCGATGGCGCAACGGGTGGATATTCTCCTCCGCTTGCCTGCAACTGGCGCTTATCC
>JAQNCU010000111.1 GCA_029077775.1 Acidocella sp.
GCCGCTTTTTTTTTCAAAAAAGCGGCTGCTTACCTGGATGTGTCACTGTCTTCGCGGATTGGCATAATACTGCGGGGCTGGTGGGGCGGCCGCGCGTCAGCAAAGAGTGTTATGCCAAGTGTCATCCTTTACGGCGATTGGTATAAGCCGCCGGGCTAAACCGGTAGGCTGACCCGCACCCGCAGGCCGCGTTCAGGAAGGTTATGCAGCGTGATATCTCCGCCATGCGCACGGATGATATTGCGTGCGATCGATAAACCAAGGCCCGAACCGCCGGTTTCCCGGTTACGGCTGGTCTCCAGCCTGTGGAACGGCTCAAAGGCGGCTTCCATCTCATCGGTGGGAATACCGGGGCCGTTATCCTCGATGTCGATTTGCACAAGATCACGCGGTTGTGGCCGCAGATGCACACGCGCGGCATCGCCGTATTTGATGGCGTTGCCGACCAGATTGGTGAGCGCGCGTTTGAGCGCGAGCGGCCGGGCACGCATCGCCAAATGTTCGGGCCCTGCAAACCCTAGCGCATCGCCATGCGCCGGGTCGCCGTCTGCGGCTTCATCCAGAATCGTGCGCAGCAAGATCGGCAGGTCGATCCGGGTCACGGCTTCACTGGTCGTGACATCCCGGCCAAAGGCGATGGTCGCCGCCACCATCGCCTCCATCTCATCGAGATCGGCGAGCATTTTTGTGCGCTGTTCCTCGTCATCCATATATTCCGCGCGCAATTTCAGCCGCGTGATCGGGGTACGCAGGTCGTGCCCGATGGCGGTGAGCAGAAAGGTCCGGTCCTCGACAAAACGGCGAATACGCCCGGCCATGGTGTTGAAGGCCACCGCCGCGGTGACAATCTCACTCGGCCCTGTCTCAGGCAGAGCAGGCGCGTTCACCACATCGCGGCCCAGCCGCTCCGCCGCTTCGGCCAGCGTGCGCACAGGTACCAGTAATTTGCGTACCGCCCAGAAGATCATGCTGGCCCCCAGCAGGCTCATGACGATAAAGGCGGTGGCGAAGCTTGGTGAGCGCCAGGGCGCGGGCGGCTTTAGTGGCGAGGTGATGGTCAGCCACATTGTGGCAGGCGACGGCGGGCCGGGACCGGTATCATCCGACAGGCCGAAGCTGATGACATCATTTGGCGGGAACCCGATCCCGCGCAGAATGATGCCGTGCGGCCTGATCGAGCGTGGGATACCGTAGGCAAAAATACTGGCCCGGATGATCTGCCGTGCCCCCAACGGAAGGGCATAGGTGGTGAAGGGCGAGGGCGGAAACGGGCTCAGGCTCAGGCTGTCGCTATCGGGCAAAGGCTCACGCGCCGCGGCGGCGATGCGCTGGTCGGGCGACGCCATCGCGATATGCCGGTAGATGATCACCGCCCGCGTGGCGAAATCCTGCTCCTCCTCGATCCGCTCCAGTTGGATCTGGTTCAATGTGTGGATCAGCAGGCCAAGCACCTGGATCAGTGCGAATCCCACCAAAAGAATCAGGCTGGTGCGCCCCGCCAGGCTGCGCGGCCACAGCGAAACCCTCATCTACGCTCAACAGGCGTGGACAACACATAGCCGCCGCCGCGCACTGTTTTGATAAGCTGGGCATTGCGCCCATCATCTTCGAGCTTGCGTCGCAGACGGGACACCGCCACGTCGATCGCGCGGTCGAACGGCCCGGCCTGGCGGCCCCGCAGCAGGTCCAGCAGCATGTCGCGCGTCAGCACCCGGTTCGGCCGGTCCAGTAATGCGACCAGCAGATCATATTCGCCCCCGGTAACGGCGACTTCCACGCCGGTTGGGTCGAGCAGCCGCCGCCGCGCGGTCTCCAGCACCCAGCCGGAAAAAACATAGGTTTTTGCGGCATGTTCAGGTATGCGGTCGTCAGACTCACCCGTGCGGCGCAACACCGCGCGGATGCGGGCCAGCAATTCACGCGGGTTGAACGGTTTGGTGACATAATCATCCGCCCCCAGCTCCAGCCCGATGATCCGGTCGGTTTCCTCGGCCATGGCGGTGAGCATGATGATCGGCACCCGACTTTCCGCGCGGAACCAGCGCGCCAGCTCCAGCCCGCCCTCACCGGGGAGCATCAGGTCGAGCACGACAAGCTGAAAATGCCCGTTGGCGAAGGCGCGTTTGGCGTCTTTGCCATCCCGGGCGGCGGTGACCCGCAGCCGTTGCCGCTCAAGAAACCGGGCGAGCAGGTCCCGGATCTCGCGGTCATCGTCGATCACTAGAATATGCGGTAGCGTTTCCATGGTTGTTACAATAGATAATTTCGGTCCGGTTTGGCAGGGTATGTTGCAATTGGTGACAATTCGGATGCGCACCTGAATGGGGCGTGATTTCACTTGCGTCGCTTCGCCTTTGGCCGTATTGCGCCTTCCACGCAGCAACGTACGTGCCTCTGCCGGGCTTTTCATGAGATCCGGTTACGTAACGACGCCAAGCGTTCTGGCAGCACTAATGGGGCAACCCGAAAGTGGCTGGTTCGTTGGACCGTTTCGATAACCACGCCCGCCGCCTTTATCAGGCGGGCCATCATATGAAAGGTGAGCGCGGTGACCCCCCTGATCGCATCATTTCTGAATTCATCCCCGGCAACGCCTTGCCTGGTCCTTGATCTTGACGTCGTCGCGCAGAATTTCGCGGCCCTGCGCCGCGCATTGCCGGATGCCGCGATCTATTACGCCGTGAAAGCCAACCCTGCCGTGCCGATTTTGCGGTTATTGACGGCGCGGGGCTCCAGCTTCGATGCGGCGAGCCTGCCCGAGATCGAGGCCTGCCTCGCCGCCGGTGCCGCGCCTGACATGATCAGCTTTGGCAACACCGTGAAAAAACCATCCGCCATACAGGCCGCCTTTGCCCTTGGCGTGCCGCTTTATGCCTTCGACTCAATCGAGGAACTGCAAAAACTTGGCCTGCATGCGCCGGGGGCCAGGGTTTATTGCCGGATCGCGGTGAGTAACGCGGGGGCCGAATGGCCGCTTTCAAATAAATTCGGCACAACAATCGCCCGCGCCCGGGAGTTGATGATGCTGGCGCCGTCTTTGGGCCTGCAACCGCATGGCCTTTCTTTCCATGTCGGCAGCCAGCAGACCGGCACGGCAGCCTATGAGGCGGCGATCGGCCAGGTGGCGATGCTGTTCACGGATTTGAAGACCCAGGGGCTCGATCTGCGGATGCTCAATCTGGGCGGCGGTTTTCCGGTCCGCTACCAGGATGATGTGCCGGGCACCGATGAATTCGGGGCAGCGATTATGGCCGCGATGGTCCGGCACTTCGGCAACGACCTGCCCGCCATCCTGATCGAGCCCGGACGGGCGATGGTGGGCAATGCGGGTGTCATCGCGGCTGAAGCCGTTTTGGTCTGCCGCCGGATTGAGGCAGACCCACGCCGCTGGGTCTATCTGGATATTGGCCGGTTTGGCGGACTTGCGGAAACCGAGGGTGAGGCGATCCGGTATCGCATCACGGCAGGCCCAGGCGCCACCGGGCCTGTGGTTCTGGCCGGGCCAAGCTGCGATGGCGTCGATGTGATGTACGAGAAAACCCCCTATGAATTGCCGCTGGACCTATGCGCGGGCGGGCGGGTGCTGATCCATGACGCCGGGGCCTATGTGACAAGTTACGCAAGCCAGAATTTTAATGGTTTCGCTCCGCTTGCCGAGCACTATCTGTAAGGCTTACGTGCTTGCAGGAGGCAGCCAGATGAAAACAATGATGTTAAAAGCGGCGGACGGCTCGGGTGAATTCGCGGCCCATTTATATGAACCGGCGGCAACCCAGGGCGGCGCGATGCGAGGCGCCGTAGTGGTCATCCAGGAAATTTTCGGTGTGAACGACGCCTTGCGCGCCACCTGCCAGGAACTTGCCGCAATGGGGTTCATTGCCATCGCGCCGGATTTATTCTGGCGGCAGGAGCCGAATGTGGATCTGACCGACAAATCCGAGGGTGAATGGAAGAAGGCCTTCGCCCTGATGAATGGTTTCGACCAGGATAAGGGAATCGACGACCTGAAAGTCACGCTCGATGCCGCAAGAGCACTCCCGGGTGCGAGCGGCAAGGTGGGGACCATCGGGTTTTGCCTTGGTGGCCGGTTGGCGGTGATGATGGCCACACGGTCTGATGCGGATGTTAACGTGTCGTATTACGGTGTCGGGCTGGACGGGCTGGTGCCCGAGTTCGGGCATATCAAGGCACCGCTGCTGGTGCATATCGCTGAGCAGGATGAATTCGCCCCGGCGGACAAAACCGCCAAGGTGATGGCGGCAGCCGAGCATCAACCGCTGATCGACGCGCATATCTATCCGGCTGTCCACCACGCCTTCGCGCGGGTGAAGGGCGTGCATTATGATGCCCGCGCCGCCACCATCGCCAATGGCCGGACCGCCGCTTTGCTGGCTGAAACGCTCGGTTGATAAGCCGCCGCAGCCTTTGCGCTGCCGCCGGTATGGGGGTTCTCATACCGGCGACAGGGGGGGCGGACACTGGCAGACGGGTGCTCGCCGCCTCGTGCATCGCGGCGATGTCCACACAGCTCGCGGCTCTGCCAGATGGCCCGGTGCTGCTGAATAGTTATCTGGTAGAAACCGGGCCTGACCAAACGGATTTCGACCTCACCCAGGCCAATGCCGCCTATGTTTATGACAATGCCCTGGCGGGACTCGCGTTCCTCGCGGCCGGACACCGAGACTCGGCCCAGCGGATCGGGCAGGCATTGGCCATCGCCCAGGACCATGACCGTTTTTACCATGATGGCAGGCTGCGCAATGCCTATCAGGCCGGGGCGATGGCGGTGCCTGCAAAGCTCCCCGGGTTTTGGGACAAAAGGGCCAACCGCTGGGCCGAAGACCCCTATCAGGTTGGCAGCCAGACCGGCCCCATCGCCTGGGCGATGCTGTTATGGGCGGCACTGGGCTTGGATGCCCCAGCCAACCGCGCGGGGGATTGGCTGGATGACCAGCTTCGCACCACCATCGGCTATTATGGCGGGTTTTATGGGTTCGAGCCGAACCCGTTAAAGCTGACCTGGCAGAGCACCGAGCAGAATACCGATCTGTATGCCGTGTTTCGCAAACTCGGGCGCGCGGAGGATGCGGCACATGCGGGCAGCTTCGTGACCGCGATGTTCGACCCGACCACCGGCAGGTTCAACGCGGGCACCGCCCCGGATGGTGAGCGCAACACCATGCTCGCGGCGGATGCCGGTATCTGGCCGGAGCTTGCGGGGCTGGCACCGGCGGGCGGCGCGCGCCGCGCCATCGAACAACTGCGGCGGGGCGCTGGAATTGGTTTCTCGGATGCCAGCGGGAGCATCTGGCTGGAGGGCACCGCCTTCGCGGCGCTGGCCCTGACCATGACCCGGCGCGGCGCGGCGCTTGCCAATGTATTTTTTGGCACGTGCGCGCGAAATATCTCGCCGCAAGGCTATGTTTTTGCCACCGTCGCGCCGATGCTCTCCACGGGGCTCACGGTTGGGCCTTCCTTGGTAAACGCGCAGGCACCGCTCGCTTTTAATTATTACCGCCGGCCGGCCCTGAGCACGACTGCCTGGACCGCTTTGGCCGGAATGGGCGTAAATACGCTAGGGTAGGGGAACCGCCGATGAGGTCGATTGGGTTTCTGATATTAATGGGTTTCACCGTGCTGCCGATGCACGCCACGGCGGCGATGACTTGCGCCACTGCGATGAGCCTGGAGGCCAATAATCCAGGGATCGAGACCGCCAGCATCAACAGCATGATCGCCAATGAATGGCAGAGCATGGACCAGGCGACGGTCGCGCATGGATTTGCGCCTGTGGCCTCGCGAATGTTGGCAAGCACGACATCCTCTCGGCTGATGAGCGTCCAATGCCAAGAGAATCCAGGGCAAATGCTGAGCACCGCGGCCGCGCAGGTCTATCTCGAAGCGCGGCGGGCGCTGGATGGCTATTAAACGGCAAAAATTATCGCCCGTAATGGAGATTGGCACGGGATCGCGCATTGGCCTTCGGTTGCCTGGATTATCCCATGATGACATGGCGTTGGGGGCAAATGATACTGACATCGTCTGATTTATGCTGCGCTGCAACGTCGATTTACGGGCAAATTTGTGTAATTAAATCTTGACGCATTCCCCAATCCCCGACAAAAATATCGACGCTTCGATACCCCTCGTGCAGCCATTGATGAGTTGTTTTGAAGCCAAAACGGGCGTGTATTGGTTGATACCTACCCGATATCTAATTGTGTTGGAACGATTGTGGTTTCTGCAGGTTTTTAAGGGTGTAGGGCTTCAGGGCCGCCGAAAATTCTGAATCGACAGCTCATAGGTTCATAAAAGCGTTTCACGGCGAGGAACAGCATCAGCTGGCGATCATAAGTGAGCGCCGGTTTTTTGAAGGCGGACCGGAAAACCGTTGGGTGGTGGGAGTATAGGATTTCGATGGCACAGGCACAAACCCAGGCAGAAACCACCCCGCTCGATTATTCTCCCTCGTTTTCGCTCAAGGCAAACAATGATTCTCTGGCGACGATCGTGTATCGAAGCCGGGCGACCTCGTCGCTTTCATACGAGGCGCTGGAGACGCTTTCCAAAACCGCACAGCTGCGTAATCACGCCGAATCCATCACCGGTGTCATGCTGTATGATGAATCTTGTTTTTTCCAATGGCTGGAGGGACCGCCGGAAAATCTGTCGCGGGTCATGGAATCCATACGGCGTGACCAGCGACATGAGGACGTTGAGATATTGAGCGAACGGCCCATAACCGCACGAATGTTCGGCGGCTGGGACATGAAACTGGCGACCCGCAGCACGCAGGGCGGCATTTGGGCGCATGATGTGATTTTTCCAAAGTTGGAAACCGTTCGGGAATTGCGACGCCACCCGGATCTTGCGCCGACTCTTTTGGTTACCTTGGCACCCAAGCAACGCCCAGCCGTCGATCATTTCGACCCGACACGCATGGTTAGCGATCTTCTCCATGCTGCTGTGATCCCCGAGATATTCGCGCGTCACATCGCGCCGCCAGTGGCCGCGCCGCAGATTATCAATGATGCTGCTGTGCTTCGGTTGGCGGAATTATTGCTGGCGTCAGACGCCGATGCCGCGGTTTCGATGATCCATGAAGCCTATACCAGCCAGGACTCATTGCTTGGTCTGTTCAAATCCCTTCTGGAACCGGCTGCGCGCCGCCTGGGGGATTTTTCGGTTGAACAAATATGCAGTGACTATGATGTCACGATCGGGCTTTGCCATTTGCAGACCGCCATAAGGCTTTTGGGTAGCGAGATGATGAGCCCGCTTTGCGCTGGTACGGCAACCCCAGCGGTGCTGGTGGTCCCTGCCCCCGGTGAGCTGCACAGCATCGGTGCCGCATTGAACTCAGAGGCGATGTGGCAGCAAGGATGGGCGCCGCATAGTGAATTCCCCGCCAATGACCGTGAGTTGCAGCAAATTCTGAAAGACGGCTGGTTCGACGTGCTCGACCTCTCGCTCAGCACCTCGTTGGAACGTGAACATTGGTTGCCGCGTATGGCCACCACCATCGATCTCGCCCGCCGCGCCTCCCAAAATCCTGATCTGATCGTGATTGCGGACGGGCGGTCATTCTTCCAATCAGATGAAGCCGCCGCCTTGGTCGGGGCCGATGCGGGAAATAACAGTGCGACGGATATCACCCGCGATATTTTAAACGTAATGCCGAAAAAATAGGTCTGCTTAAGCGGCCAATCCAACGCCTTCCAGCCGATCCTCCATGTCCTCACCCGCCGCGCGCAAGGCGGCCAGAGTGGCATCATCGGGCTGCCAGTAACGGCGCTCATGCGCCTCGATCAGCCGGTTCATCAAGCGCGCTGAGGCCGTAGGATTGAGTTTGGCGATACGCTCGCGCATGGCGCTGTCGAGCACGAATGTCTCAGTGATCTGGCGATAAACCCAAGGCTCCACGGTGCCTGTGGTTGCGGACCAGCCGAGGGTGTTGGTGACCTGGGATTCGATCTGGCGGACACCCTCGTGACCATGCGCCAGAAGCTCCTCGATATATTTCGGGTTCAGCGTGCGCGTGCGCATCTCAAGCGCCACCTGCTCGTTCAGTGTGCGCATTTTGCCCTGCCCGCGGGTCTGGTCGCCAATATACAAAGCGGGCTTGGCCGCGTCGCCCTTGATCGCGCCAACCGCTTTGCTCAACCCCCCGAGCCCGTCGAAATAATGATCTACGCTGGTCACGCCGAGTTCGAGAGATTCGAGGTTCTGATAGGCGGCATCGACGGTTCCCAAAACCGCTGTGAG
>JAQNCU010000530.1 GCA_029077775.1 Acidocella sp.
CCGGTTGGCGACGCATATTTTGGCCTTTGAAGGCGATAGCCATGTCGAGTGGTTCGAGGGTAATTTCCAGGCTTATGAGGATGATAAGCGCCGCCGCCTCGGCCAGGATGCGGCGGAGCCGCACCGGATCAAATACCGGCCTTTGACGCGGTAATGCGGGGCCATGTCGCTATCGGGGTGGCATCTGGTGACCGGGCGGCTGCGCATGGCGCCAGTGGGGTATTGGGATCTGGCGGATCTGGTGGCGCTGAAAGCCGACCCCCTGGCCTATGCGCGTATGCTAGGTGGGGTGCGTAACCCGGTGCAAACGGCCGAGGATCTGGCAACCGACATCCAGAACTGGGGCGCGTACGGGTTCGGTATGTGGAGCGTGCGGGCGTTGCGCGGGCGGTTTCTGGGTGTCACCGGGTTGATGCACCGGGCCGATGGCCGGGGTGTGGCGCTGCGCTTTGCTTACCGCCCTGAGGTTCGTGGCTATGGTCTGGCGAGCGAGGCGGCTGGCATGGCGCTGAATTACGCCCATGACCGGGCCGGGCTCTCGCGCGTGGTCGCGGTGGCGGCGACGGAGAATTTCGCCTCACGCACGGTTCTGGGCTCCATCGGCATGGTGGAGGCTGAACACTTCTCTCGTTATGGCGTGTCGATGCTGGTGTATCAGTCTGTGCGCCACCAGAACGGCGGGTGAATTCGCCTTCATCCGCGCATTCGGGCTTGCCGGATGCCCTATTTCCCATCTTTAGTCTCGTTTATGACACGTGACGAGCACCGATCGATTTTGAATTTGTTGGAACGAACGTGCCGCGGTGCCCAGACCGACATCGATGTCGAAGCCGATGCGATCATTCGGGCTTTTTTTGTGCGCAATCCGGACTCTGCCTATCGGCTGACCATGTTGGCGCTGGCGCTCTCTGAGGCACCGCCGGATGAGCAGATTTACGCAGCGCCGCGCCGTCAATCCTGGTTTTCGGCCTGGCTCGGCGCGCCGCGCCGCGCCTCGGCGTCGCTGGATATTCGTTCCCATGTTGAAAGAAAACCCCGGTCGCCCTAAACTTTCTGTCAGAGACCTGAAAGCTGTGATGGTCAGGGTGCAAAGGGCGAGGCATGGCGAGGTCTGAGAAAGGTTTGGATCCAAAACGCCAGCGCACGGAGCGTCTTGAGGCGCGGGTCACGCCTGAGCAGAAGGCGCAGATTGAACATGCGGCGTCGCTGGAGGGGCGCAGCGTGACCGATTTTGTGCTTATGGCGGTGCGCGACGCGGCCTTGCGCGCGATCGATGAGCATCAACGGCTTGTATTGTCGGTGCGCGATGCGCGGTTATTCGTCGAGGCGTTGAACGCGCCGCCGCCGCTGGCGCCACCCATAGCCGATCTTATCTCAAAACGCGGGTCCTGAACATTGGGTATGCGTATCACGGCGCTCAAGCCGGAGCTTGCAAGTGCCGGGTTTCACAGTGGCGTGGCGGTGCTCGATAATTATTGGCCGCACCGGGCGCTGCGCGATGCCGCGCGCCACCTTGCCGCGGTGTTCCTGTTGCACACCGATACCGGCGATTTGGCGGGGTTTTATAGTTTGAGCGCGGGGGATTTGGTGCTGCCGGATTTGTTGGGCGGGCCGCGCGTGGGGGCATCGCGCTATCCGGTTCTGCCGGTGGTG
>JAQNCU010000112.1 GCA_029077775.1 Acidocella sp.
CCTTCAAACTGCAAAAATCCGCCCTGCAACGGGAGGGCTATGGCCCGGATGCCCACCCGGACATCATCTGGCTGTACGACCGCAAAGCGGGAAGCTTCACTCAGTTAGACGATCCCCTGCGGGCGCACATCGCCGCCGGAGACATCGCCGGCCTATAGCCGTTCATGCGGTATTCCCCGCATCCACCGTCATCACCGTCCCGGTGATGTTGCGCGCGTCATCGCTGACCAAAAACGCCACTGCCCCCGCCACATCGGAACATTCCGCCATCCGCCTGAGCGCGCTGCGCCGGATGATCTGCTCACGTTGCCCGGCTTCGAGCGCATGGGTCATCTCGGTGTCGATAAAGCCCGGCGCCACGGCATTCACCGTAATCCCCAGCACCCCCACCTCCCGCGCGAGCGACCGCGTAAACCCCTCAAGGGCCGCCTTGCTCGCGCTATAGGCCGAGAGCGCGTTATACCCGTTGGTCGCCACGACAGACGAAATATTCACGATCCGCCCGCCGCCGCCCGCCATCATCGCGCGGATCGCATATTTCGACAGCGCCATCGGGGCCAGCACATTCAGCCGCATCAGCGCCTCGATCTGCGCCTCCGGCATATTCATCAGCACGCCGCCAGTGCCGAGCCCGGCATTGTTCACCAGCCCATAAATCCCGCCAAACGCCCGGCGGATGGATTTCACCAGACCAGGAATATCGGCGACCACGCTCAAATCGGCGGCGCGGAAATGCAACGCCCCCGGCCCAGCTTGCGCTGTCGCCATCGCCGCCGCCAGCGCCTCAGTCTCATGGCGGGCCACGCTGATCACGCAATAACCCGCCTGCGCCAGACGCACCGCGATGCCAAGGCCGAGCCCCCGGCTCCCGCCTGTCACGATCACGTTAAGCACGCGGGCGCACCAGCTTGCCGGATGCCGCAACCTCCAGCGCCTCCACCTGCCGCAGCATGGCGGGCACCTTATGGGGCGGCAGCATGGCGCGGCAATCAGCCATGATCTGCGCGCTGATTGTTTGAAAATCGGGCATCGCCTCGCTCAGCGTTTGCACCACAATATCGGCGACCACGATCGCCCCGGTGATCGGGCTAGGCCGCGCCAACACCCGCGACATCTGCACCATTGGATGCCGGTTGAGAACCGCCTCGACCTCCTCGGGGTGCACTTTTTGTCCGCCGACATTGATCTGCCCTTCCCGGCGGCCGATGAAATAATACCGACCGTCTCGCAGCGCCACTATATCACCAGTATCGACGAACCCATCCGCATCACGCAAGGCCGCATGCGCCGGATTGAGATAACCTTGGGCGAGCCTGTTGGAGCGAATTTGTAAGCACCCATCAACCACCCGAATCTCCGCCGCACCGCCCTGGGCGCCCACCAAAACCGCCGGAAACCCGGCCAGCCCGTCACGCACATCGAATGCCACCCCGGCCTCGGTCGAAGCAAAAGCATGGGCGATCTGCGCGGCGGGATAGCATTGCCGCAGGGCGTTCAAAATACCCTGGTCCGCCACCTCGCCTGACAGCCGCACATAATCGGGGTGCATCGCATTCGCCGCACCGCTCATCAAGGCCCGACGCCAATGCGACGGCGTGCCCGAAATATGCGTTACACCCAGGGCCCCGGCGCGGGCCAGGAATGCAGCCAGCGTCTCGCGCGTGTCCGACAGCACCATCGAGCCACCGCCCAGCAGCGCACGCATGAGGATCTGCAACCCGCCATATCGCCGCACATCATAAAACGTGCTCCACACGGCATCCGGCGACACTTTCAACCCATCCTGCAATGGTCCCGTGAGGCTCGCCAATGAATGGACAACCATTTTCGGCCGCCCCGTGGTGCCCGATGTGAACAACAACCATTCCGACTCGGTATCGCGCACAGGCCGCACGCCTGTATGACGGACCGCCATGCCGCATGGCGCCACCTTGGCGGACCCAGCCAAACCCGCCACGGCATCCAGATCATCGGTCAACAGCACGTCCACGTCAGCCTCGGCGATTACCCCGGGCAACGATTCCGGCGGCAGATCAGCCGGGCACAGCACGAGCCTGCGCGCCACCCCGTCAAGTTCGGCCAACGCCAGTACAGCAGGGCGCTGCCCGGCTGACCTGATCAACACCGATTTACCGCGAAACAACGCTATATCATCGGCGAGGCTCGTTCCGCCCTTTAGCGAGGCGAGATGAATTTCCCCCGTCGCATCGCCGACGAACCGATGCCCCGGCAATCCGGCCGCTTCAATAAAATCCCATAGTGCCACTGGCTAATGTCCCGACCTAAAATTCGGCTGCATAAATATATATCTCATCACGGAACACCAGCCTTGTGATCTTCAGTGGCCTGCTTATCCCTTTCGCCCGCCGCATAAAGCGGCGGCCTTCAGGGGCAGGACACTATTCACTGTGGCCTGCTTATCCCTTTCGCCCGCCGCATAAAGCGGCGGCCTTCAGGGGCAGGACACTAGACCATCGCGGCCTCATAAAGCCTGATGAAATCACCCAGCGTAACGGGAAAGGCAATCTCCTGCTCGCCGGAGAAAGGGTCGATGTCGAGTTGGTCGTCCAAATTGGCGACCAGCACGGCAACACATAATGAATCGAGACCGGATTCCAAAAGCGGCAACTCATCGTCCAGCGGCTCCAGAGTTTTGTTCTGCTGCCTGGCTACCTGCACGATCTGTTCAATAATCACATCACGAATTGAAATGACACGATATCCTTCATTCAAATCACGCACGCCTTAAAATTCATCGCCGATATTTATGCACAACAAAATGTCCCGCAGCGTGCAAATTCCCGCACGCAGCACGAAATATTTTTACCCTTTGCGGATCAAAAGCCCCGGCGCGGAGGATACCAGAACATCCTTGAACGCCGTCCATAATGGCAACACCCGGTCATCCGGGCGCATATGCCGCGCCAGCGCGCCATGCCCAGCATCGGCATCGCTATCGAAGCGGATATGCTCGGTCAGGAAAAACCGGAATGCCGCGAGCAGTGGATGATCATAATCAGGCGCCTTCAACATCCCCTTGAACACCCGCTCCAACCCGCCATCCTCATAGCTGGCGATGCTCAGCGCGCGCGCCATGTCATCGGCATTGCGCGTCTTGGTCAAATAAATGTCGCCCAATGCCTCCAACTGCGCACGGCTGGCCGTATCGATCGGCGTCAATGTCAGCACGCGGCGCATGAACTCGTCATGGTTCATCCGCTCGTCAGGGGCAGCGACACCGGGATACGGCGAGAGGTTGGCTGTGTCACACTCCTCAGCATCCAGCTTGCGCAGATTGGCGTCATCAGGGCGGAAAGCCACCGCGAGTTTCAGGCTCTCGCGAAACTGGATCGAAAAATAATAATACGCCCAGGCGGCTGAGACCATCTCATCCTCGCTCAGTCCCTCCCAGTTCAGATGATAAATTTCATCGACGACCTGCTCAAAATCATAGGCTTGCAGCGATAATGACGTTGACATTGTTTGATTGACCTCGTGCCTTAAAGATGAATTGAAAAACTCACGGCAAAACCGCCGCTATCCGCCAAAATTTTCACTAAAACTCTAATAATATATACAAACTCGATATAACCACTTAAAATTAATCATCGATAATTTGAAATTAACGACAAATTTTAGAATTTTCCAATCCATATTAATTAATATTTTTTAACTTATACGGCCCTATTTTCCTGTGTATACAGAACTATATGTAAAATTAATTCGTGTACAATGTTAATTTTCTCATTATTTTGCTAGTTTTATTTTTTATATTTTATATACGGTTAATGATCGCAGCGCAGCAAACGCTTTATTTTCTATCATTACGTTAATTATTTTATTTTTGAGAGACATTGCCTGATGCGGACCGAGACCCTAGCCCTGCATGCCGGATACCAATGCGACCCCACCACCAAGGCCGTCGCCGTGCCCATCTACCAGACAGTCGCCTATGAATTCGACAGCGCAGACCACGCCGCCGCCTTGTTCAATCTGGAACAGGAGGGCTTCCGTTACAGCCGCATCAGCAACCCCACAACCAGCGTGCTCGAAACGCGAATCGCGGCCCTTGAAGGCGGCATCGGCGCGCTCTGTGTCGGCTCCGGCCAGGCCGCCTTGCACAATGCCATCCTCAGCCTCGCCGATATCGGGCGCAACATCGTCTCGGTCCCGCAGCTTTACGGCACCACGCACACATTATTCAGCCATGTCCTGCCGCGCATGGGCCTTACCGTCCGCTTCGCCGCATCGGACCATGCTGATGACATCGGCGCCCTGATCGATGACCAAACCGTCGCCGTGTTTTGCGAATCCGTCGGCAACCCTGCTGGCAACATCTGCGATATCGAGGCGTTGGCAAAAACCGCGCACGCACACGGCGTGCCACTGATGGTCGACAACACCGTGGCCTCCCCGGTGCTGCTCAGGCCCATCGAATATGGCGCGGATATCATCATCCACTCGCTCACCAAATTTTTGGGCGGCCACGGCACCACTTTGGGTGGCGCGGTGGTTGATAGCGGTAATTTTCCCTGGGCCGCGCACGCCAAACGCTTTCCCGTTTTCAACCAGCCAGACCCTTCCTATCACGGCCTCGTCTTCGCCACGCATTTCGGGCGTTCTGCGTATATCGAGCGTGTCCGTAACTTCTCCCTGCGCACCACCGGCGCGGCGCTGGCCCCGCTCAGCGCGTTTTTACTGCTTCAGGGCGTTGAGACCGTGGCGCTACGTGTTGAGCGCCATGTCCAGAATGCGCGACGCGTAGCTGAGGCCCTGCGTGACGACCCCCGTGTCGCCTGGGTCAATTACGCGGGCTTTCCTGAAAGCCCGCATTATCCGCTCACACAAAAATACTTCGCGGGGGAGCCCTGCTCGCTGCTCACCTTCGGGATCACAGGCGGCCTGCCTGCGGGCATTGCGTTTTATGATGCACTCCGGCTCGTCAAACGGCTGGTCAATCTCGGCGATGCCAAAACCCTCGCCTGCCACCCAGCGTCCACCACCCACCGGCAGATGACCGCCGATGAACAACGCAAAGCCGGCATCACCCCGGATATGATCCGTCTCAGCGTCGGGATCGAGCATATCGAGGACATTCTGGCCGATCTGCGTCAGGCCCTGAACATTGCCTGCCCGGCCGGCAACGCAAAGGTCCACGCCCTTGCCGGTTAACCCCACACCCCACATCGCGCCAGACCTCACCATCGGCCTGGTCAATATTATGGCGCCTTCGGCCATGCGGGCCACGCTGGCACAGTTCAGCGCCGTCCTCGGCTTGGGCTTACCGGGCCGCAACATCACACTGAAGCTGTTCACCTTCCGCCCGGTGCACCGCCATAAACCAGACCACAGCCTCGCACTCGCTGATTACGCCGATCTCGACGATCTCTGGTCCACCCCGCTCGATGCGCTCATCGTCACGGGCACGGAACCGCAATCAACCTCGATGTCTACCGAGCCCTTCTGGCCCGCCATAACCCAGCTGGTGGATTGGGCCGGCGAGAACACCATCTCAACCGTATGGTCTTGCTTCTCGGCCCACGCGGCGGCCTATCGGCTGGATGGCGTACCCCGCGTGCCGTTCGGCAAAAAACGCTCCGGCTTGTTTGCATGCCACAAGGTCTCAGACCACAGCGTCCTTGCCCACGCACCCGCGCAATGGGTGGTCCCACATTCGCGCCACAATACGCTCGCCGAGGATGATCTGGTCCAGGCGGGCTACCAAATCCTCGCGCGCGGCCCGCGCATCGGCGCCGACAGCTTCACCAAACGTCACCACAACAGTGACTTCATATTCTTTCAGGGCCACCCGGAATACGGGCCTGATACATTGCTGGGTGAATACCGGCGCGATATCAAACGCTACCTTATGGGCCAGCAACCGCATTACCCGGCATTGCCTGAGGCGTATTTTCCCGCAGACACCATCGCCGCATACAACACCCTTAAAACCCTCAGCGCCCGCAAAACGATGACCACGGCGCTCGACGCCCTCAACCAGATCCCGGCCACGCCGCCTGCTGCCTCGTGGCACCAGCCCGCCTGTGACATCTACACAGGCTGGCTGGGCTACCTGCACGCGCAGAAATCATTTGGTTGCCGGATCCATAATGAAATCATGGCCGCCGAATAATGCAGAACAACACGCTCTTTCCCAACGCCGACCAGCGCGACCATTGGGACGAGTATCTGACAACCCGGCTCAGCGCCGCCATGGCCGACTTGCCAAATGGCCCGGTCGCCCCCGATGCGGACCCCGCCATCCTGCGCGCGGAACTCGCCACTTTCGACTTCGAGACCCCGATCCCGATGGACCACCTTCTGGACTGGACGGTCGAGACGCTCTCGCACGGCATCGTGCAGCTCAACCACCCGCGTTATCTCGGCCTGTTCAACCCCAAGCCCAGCTTCCCCGCGCAACTGGCTGAGCGCATCACCGCCGCCTTCAACCCGCAGCTTGCCTCCGCCACCACATCACCCGCCGCCACGGCCATTGAGGCGCATGTCTGCACGGCCCTGGCACGGCGCGCCGGGCTTGGGGCCGCTGCCACCGGGCATTTCACCTCCGGCGGGTCAGAGGCGAATTACACCGCCGTTATTTGCGCGCTCACCGCCGCCCATCCGGGTTTCGCGGCCCAGGGTGCCCGCGCCTTCCCCGGCCAACCGGTGTTCTACATCTCGGCGGACAGCCACCTTGCCTGGATCAAAATCGCCCACCAGGCGGGCATTGGCCGCAACGGTGCCCGCATGGTGGCAACCGACGGCGCGGGCCGCATATGCCCGGACGCGCTGCGCACCGCCATCGCGGCTGACCGTGCCCAGGGCCATGTCCCCTTCATGATCGCGGCCACGGCGGGCACCACCAATGCGGGCATGATCGACCCTCTGGTCCCCTGCGCGGACATCGCGCGCGCCCAGGGGCTCTGGTTCCATGTCGATGCCGCCTGGGGCGGGGCGCTCTTATGTTCGGCCACGCACCGCGTACGGCTTGCGGGCATCGAGCGTGCCGATTCAATCACCATCGACGCGCATAAATGGTTCGCCACCACCATGGGCTGCGGCATGTTCCTCACCGCCCACCAAGCCGCTTTGTCAGCCGCCTTCACGGTTACAGCGAGCTTCATGCCCTCGCACGCCCCGGCGCAAGACCCGTATGTGACCACCGCACAATGGTCGCGCCGCTTCCTCGGGTTGAGGCTTTTTCTCTCGCTGGCCAGCGGCGGCTGGGCGGCCCATGCGCGGCATGTCGAAACCGCCATAGGCCTTGCCACCTCGCTGCGCACCCGCCTCATCCAATCCGGCTGGACCGCGCAAAACGGCGCCGACTCGCTGGCTGTCATCTGCCTCACACCACCGCCCGGCGCGCCCTCGGTGCGGGACATTGCGCACACCATCGTCACTTCAGGTGCCGCCTGGGTCTCCACGGCCCGTTTTGAAGGCCAGGACGTGCTGCGCGCCTGCGTCACCAATGGCGAGACCACCGAAGCCGACATCCACGCCGTGGCGGACGCGCTGGCGGCTCTGTGCCACCACCCCGTTCTCACCGCCGCGCAATAACCCGGCCCAATCATAAAAAACGCTCAACAGGACCATTTCGCATGACAATCAGCCTCGCCGCCCGCTCCCGCCAACCATCACCCGCCCTCGCCTCGCACGTTTACAGCGGCGCAACGTCGCGCCAACCAGTCACTTTCCAGGGCCTGTTCGGCTGGCTGCACACCAACCCGTCCGTCCCCGCCGCCGATGTCGCGATATTGCTCTGCCCCGCCGTCACCCGTGACGGGCTCGACTCCCATTTCGCCATGCGTGTACTGGCCGATGACCTCGCCGCCACAGGCACCCCCGTGCTGCGCTTCAACTACCCCGGCACGGGCGATTCGGCTGATATCGCTGACACCACCTTTGATCACGAGGTTACCTTCACCGCCTGGCTGCAAAGCGTCGCCGCCGCCGCCGACTGGCTGCGCGCCACCACCGGCGCCAAACGCCTCATCCTCGGCGGCCTGCGCTTCGGCGCCACCATCGCCGCCCTCGCCGCCGAACCCCGAGGCGACGTCGCGGGCCTTCTCCTGCTCGCCCCCGTATTGCGCGGCAAATCCTACATGCGGCAATTATGGATCGAGGCGGGGTCGCTCCGCGGCGCGGCAGGCAAAAGCCAGCAAACACTCGACCTCAACGAACTACATTTCGACAAAGGCTCCATCCGCCTGATCGAGCAGATCGATTTACGCAAGCTCAATCCCGT
>JAQNCU010000113.1 GCA_029077775.1 Acidocella sp.
ACACCAGCGCGGCGGTAAAATTCGCAGCGCGGAACGGCACCCAGGCGAGGCAAACGGCGAGCAACGTCGTTGCCTGCGCCAGTTTGGCGGGCAGGCGCACGCCAAACCGCTCCCACCAGCCATAGATTACCAGATAAACGCCGTGCAGCCCGCCCCAGAGCACAAATTTCCAGGCCGCCCCGTGCCATAAGCCGCCCAGCAGCATGGTCACCATCAAGTTGCGCACCCGGCGGGTCTCCCCCGCGCGGTTGCCACCCAGCTTGATGTACAGATAATCGCGCAAAAATTGACTCAGGCTGATATTCCACCGCCGCCAGAACGCCCCGATATCGCGCGCCTGGTAGGGGCTGTTGAAATTCAGCGGAAACCGGATGCCGAACATCCCGGCCAGGCCGATGGCCATGTCCGAATAGCCCGAGAAATCAAAATAGATTTGCAACGCATAGGCCAGCAGCGCCACCCAGGCCTCGATCAGGCTCAACCGTGCGCCCATCGCCGCCGCGGCGAAGCCAGGGTCGGCAAAGCGCGCCAACCCGTCGGCCAGCACCAGCTTCTTGGCCAGCCCCAGGGCAAAAATTTCCCCGCCAGCCGCCACGTTGCGCCAGAATTGCGGCCCCGGACGCAGGGCTTTGAATTGCGGGATGATATCACCAGGGCGCACAATCGGCCCGGCGATGAGATGCGGGAAAAACCCGACGAAACACGCGTAATCAAGTAGCCCGACCGGGGCCAAAGCCGCGCTTGCCCGGTCGACGAGAAACATGATCTGCTGAAACGTAAAAAAACTAATGCCCAGAGGCAGCGCAATGCCCGTGATCCCGAAAAACAGCCCTGCATATTTGAAAAACCCGAGCAACCCGAGGTTAAACGCCAACCCCGCCACCAGCCAGCCTTGCCGCTCCGGCACCACGCGTCCGAGCGTATAATTCACCAGCACCGAGCCAGCCAGCAGCCCGACCATGGCCGGGCGCCACCATGCATAGAACACCAGGCTGCACGCCAGCACCCAAACGCGCGCAAACCGCCCGGACAGCCGGAACCCCAGCAGCGCCAGCGGCAAAAACCCCAGTATGAACAGCTTTGAATTGAACAGCAAAGGTGAGCACCCGCCGAAATTGCATCGCCTTATTAATCGTTACGCTATAAAAACGATAGCGGAACAAAGCAAAAATCCACCCCCTGTTTGGCCCCGCGCCGATTGGTCCCAAGACGTTTGGTCCCAAGACGTTTGGTCCCAAGACGTTTGGCCCAAAGACGTTTGGTCCACAGACTGGGCGATGTTATAGGCCCGCGTCACTCACGGCTTAGGGATCATGAACGAACCATCCGCCTCGCATCCTGCCTTGCTGCCCGCTGGCCTGCGCGATGTTCTGCCGCCCGAGGCGGAGCTTGAGGCCCGTTCGGTCGAGACCATCATGGATTGCTTCGCCGCCCATGGTTACCAGCGCGTCAAGCCGCCTTTGCTGGAATTTGAGGACAGCCTGTTCGCAGGTGGTGGGGCCGCCACGGCGGAGCAGACATTTCGGCTGATGGACCCAGACAGCCAGCGCATGATGGGCCTGCGCGCCGATACCACACCGCAGATTGCGCGGCTGGCCACCACCAGGCTGGGCGAGGCCCCGCGCCCGCTGCGCCTCGCCTATGCCGGGCAATGCCTGCGCGTGCGCGGCAGCCATCTCAGCCCGGAGCGTCAGATCGCCCAGGCCGGGATCGAGCTGATCGGCCATGACACCGCCGAGGCCGATGCCGAGATCATCCTCACCGCCATCGCCGCCCTGGCGGCAATCGGGCTTGCTGATATCAGCATCGACCTGACCATGCCCAACCTCGTCCCCAGCCTGCTCGCGGGATTGCCACCGGCGCAGGCGGCGGGCTTCGCGCATGCGTTGGACCGTAAGGACGAAGCCGCTGTCGCCGCCATTGGTGGCGAGCTGGCGCCGACGCTTCTCGCCTTATTGGCGGCGAGCGGCGCGGCGGAACGGGCTTGCCCCGCGCTGATGGCCATCGCGCTACCCGCCTTCGCACATGAGCAAGCGGTGCGGCTGGCTGAGGCGCTGGCCGTGCTACGCCGTCACGACCCAGACCTGAAGCTCACCATCGATCCGGTGGAGTTTCGCGGCTATCAATACCATACTGGCCTGTGCATCACGCTGTTCGCCCCTGGCAACCAGAGCGAGCTTGGCCGTGGCGGGCGGTATCTGTGTGGCGATGCCGAGCCCGCGACCGGCATCACCCTGTACCCCGATTCCATCATCCGCGCGGCACCCTCGGCAAAGCTCCGGTCCCGGCTGTATTTGCCGTTCGGCACGCCCATCCAAGCCGCCGCCGCCGCCCGCGCCCAGGGCTTTGCCACCATCGCCGGGCTCGCCGCGCACCCCAACCCGGCGGCTGAGGCGCGGCGTTTGGGGTGCAGCCACATCGCAGTTTCCACAGGCATCACGCTTTTACCCGCCATAACGCCACCGGAGCCACGGCTATGACCAATGTTACCATCATCGGCGCGCAATGGGGCGACGAGGGCAAAGGCAAGGTGGTGGATTGGCTGGCCAGCCGCGCCGATATCGTGGTGCGCTTCCAGGGCGGGCATAATGCCGGGCACACGCTGGTTGTTGGCAACCAAACATATAAGCTCTCGCTGCTGCCCTCCGGGCTGGTGCGCGGCAAGCTCGGGATCATCGGCAATGGCGTGGTCATAGACCCGTTCGCTTTGCTGTCTGAAATCGCCAGGGTTACCGCCCAGGGCCTTGCGGTCACGCCTGAGACCCTGCGCATCGCCGACAACGCCACGCTGATATTGCCGCTCCACGCCGCCCTGGACAGCGCGCGTGAGGCCGCAAGAGGTGAGCGAAAAATCGGCACCACCGGGCGCGGCATCGGCCCGGCCTATGAGGACAAGGTCGCGCGCCGCGCCATCCGGATTTGTGACCTGGCCGAGCCCGAAACGCTGGAGGCCAAGCTCGATGAGCTGTTGCTGCACCATAACACCTTGCTCGCGGGTCTCGGCGCGCCAGTGTTCGACAAAGCCGCCTTGCTCGCCAGCCTGGCTGCCCTTGCCCCGCAAATATTGCCCTTCGCTGAGCCGGTATGGGAGCGTCTGGCCACCGCGCGCCAGAATGGCGAGCGCATTTTGTTTGAAGGCGCGCAGGCCGTGATGCTCGATGTCGATCATGGCACCTATCCGTTCGTCACGTCCTCCAACACCGTCGCGGGTACGGCGGCCTCTGGCAGCGGGGTCGGGCCAGATGCCGTGGGCCGCGTGCTCGGCATCGCAAAAGCCTATTGCACCCGTGTCGGCGCGGGCCCGTTCCCGACCGAGCTGCATGACGAGACCGGTCGCAGCCTGGGCGAGCGGGGCCATGAATTCGGCACCGTCACCGGGCGTAAACGCCGCTGCGGTTGGTTCGATGCCGCCTTGGTGCGTCAGGCGGTAAAAGTGGGCGGCATTAACGGCCTGGCACTGACCAAGCTCGATGTACTGGACGGGTTCCCCACCTTAAAAATCGGCACGGGCTATATGGTCGACGGCACACACCATAAACATCTGCCCGCGGGCATGGCCGCCCAGGCCGCCGCCCAGCCAATCTATGAGACGCTGGAGGGCTGGTCTGGTTCCACCCGCGGCGCGCGCAGCTGGGGGGAGCTTCCCGCCGCCGCCATCAAATATGTCAAACGCATCGAGGAGCTGGTCGAAGCGCCGGTCACGTTGCTCTCGACCAGCCCGGAGCGTGACGACACCATTTTGATGCAAGACCCCTTCTCGGGGTAAACCATCCATTATGGTAAAGCGGTTTTAAGCCGCCCCATTCGCCAGCAAGGTCGCCCGCACGGCGTCCTCCGGCACGTCGCTGCTGGTGAAGGCCTGCCCAATGCCGCGCGTGAGCACAAAATGCAGCCGTCCGGCGCGCATTTTTTTATCGCCTTTCATCGCCGCCAAAAGGGCATCCGCTGGCATGCCCTCCACCCTTATCGGCAGGCCCATGGCCGCCAGATGCGCCGCCACCCGGCTGGTATCCTCCTGCGGGCACAGCCCTAGCCCGGCGGAGAGATGCGTTGCCAGCACCAGCCCGGTTGCCACCGCCTCACCATGCAGCAACCCCTGGCCATAGCCCACCAAGGCCTCCAGCGCATGCGCGAAGGTATGGCCGAGGTTCAACAGCGCCCGGCCATTATCGGCCTTGGTCTCGAACTCATCATCGCCGACCACCTGCGCCTTGAAGCGCACGGCGTGCTCAACCGCTGCCGCCATCAGCCCGGCATCGCCCGCCAGCAGGGCGGCGCCATTTGCCTCGCACCATTCGTAAAACGCGGCATCGCCGATCAGCCCGGCTTTAACGATCTCGGCATAGCCCGCCCGGCGCTCCCGCATTGGCAGGCTGGCCAGCACGCCCGTATCGGCCAGGACCAATTTCGGTTGGTGGAACGCGCCGATGAGGTTTTTGCCCTGCGGCGCGTTGATCCCGGTTTTGCCGCCAACGCTCGAATCCACCTGGGCCAGCAGGGTCGTCGGGATTTGGATAAATGGCAGCCCGCGCAGGGTTGCCGCCGCCACAAACCCCGCCAGATCGCCGATCACCCCGCCGCCCAGCGCCACCACGCAGGTCTGCCGGTCGGCGCGGCGCGCCAGCAGCCCGGTAACCAGTTCCTGCCACATTGCGACGCTTTTCGAGGCTTCGCCCGCGGGCACCACCATCGCCTCATGCGCCATCCCGACCAGGCTCAGGCTGGCCTGGAGTGTCGCCAGATGCAGCCCGGCCACGGTCTCATCGGTGATGATCACGCAGCGCGGCTGCGCCAGCACCGGCATCATCATCGCGCCCGCGCGCGCCAACAACCCGTCACCGATCACCACGTCATATTCCGTGCGCGACAACACCACCGGCACGCGGCGCGGCGCCCGATAGGCTTCCAGGGTTTTCAGAACGGTATTGGTGGTCACCTGCGGGGGGTCCTCTGAGCCATCGACGATCATGTCCGCCAGCGCATAGACCGGCCCGCGTTCATCGGCCAGCCGCCGCAAAATCACCGCCGGGTCGCCGGTATTCAATAAAGGCCTGTGGGCGCGTCCCTGAACCCGGCGCAGCAAAATATCCACATCGCAGCGCAACCACACCGATACCGCCCGCGCCTTGATCAGCGCCCGGGTCTCAGGGTCCATGAAGGCGCCACCGCCCGGCGCCAGCACAATCCGTCCGCCCGCCAGCAGCCGCGCGATCACGCGCTTCTCCCCGGCGCGGAAATGGGCCTCGCCATGGCGCGCGAAAATCTCCGCCACGCTCGCCCCCGCCGCGCGCTCGATCTCCTGGTCGGCGTCGTAAAACGGGATGCCGAGCTTTTCGGCCAGGCGCTTGCCGATGGCGGTCTTGCCAGCGCCCATCAACCCCACCAGCACCACGCTGCGCGCACTTAACCCGTCGATGTCGCTATTGAACCTCATCAGGGCAAAGGCTTATCACATCACCCGCATGACGATAGATGGGCATAGCGAGGCGTTTCTGGAAATGCTGGCGGCGGAACGGGGTGCCGCACCCAACACCTTGGCCGCCTATCAGGCCGACCTCGATGATTTCAGCGCGTCCCTGGGTACCACCGCACCGGGCCGTGCCAGCGCCACCGATCTCGCCGCCTATCTTGCCGCCATGCGCGGCCAGGGCTTTGCCGCCCGCACACAGGCACGCCGTTTGACCACCTTGCGCCAGTTTTTTCTGTTTCTACTGCGCGAGGGCATCCGCCCGGACAACCCAACCACCGACCTCGCAAGCCCGCGTTTGCCGCAAACCTTGCCGAAGTATTTGAGCGAGTCCGAGGTGGATGCCCTGCTCGCCGCGGCCCGCGCCATGCCCGGTCTGACGGGGTTGAAGGCCAATGCCGGGTTGGAAATCCTGTACGCCACGGGGCTGCGGGTGAGCGAATTGCTCGGCCTTAAGGCGGGGGCGCTGGCGGGCGATGGCAGCATCTTGCTGATCAAAGGCAAAGGTGGGCGTGAGCGGATCGTCCCGCTCTCGGACCTCGCCCGGGATGCCGCCGCCCGGCTGCGCCACGCCGCGCAAAAAACCAAACCCTATCCGGATTATCTGTTCCCCGGACGGGACCGCCGCGCGCCGATGACCCGCCAGGGCTTTGCCCTGCTCCTGAAACAGACCGCCTTAAAGGCGGGCATCGACCCGGCCCGGCTGTCACCGCATGTTCTGCGCCACTCATTTGCCTCGCATCTACTGGCGCATGGGGCGGATTTGCGCAGTTTGCAAAAACTCCTCGGCCATGCCGACATCGCCACCACGCAGATCTATACCCATGTCCTGGCCGAACGCCTCAACCGGCTGGTCGCCGCGCATCACCCGCTGGCGACGCTGACATAACAGACCATGTCATGGGTCTGTACGGATCCGCCCCAGCACCTCGCCACGCAGCCGGGCGAGCCAGCCGCCCCGGTGGCGCGTATCGGCCCTGAACAGATAATCGCGCATCGCCTCGCTCATTTGGTGTTGTTCGGGTCGGGCACTGCGCATCGCCGCCGCCACGCCGCTTACCGTCGCGGCAAGCCGTCCATTTAGCGCGCCTTTGATCACATAGCCCAGGATGCGCGGGCTGAGTGCTGCCCAGGACGCCCCCCATTTGCGCCCGATGATCAGCCGGTTGCGGACAAAATACGTCACCCGCGCGGCCTGCCACCCCACCCGCGCGGCGGGCGAGGGGTTATGGATCACACCGAGCCGCCCGTCGTAACGAACCCGCCAGCCGCGCGCGATGACGCGCAGGCAGAAATCATATTCCTCCCAGGTGAAGAACAAATCCGCATCATACCCGCCCACCGCATCCCAGGCGGCGCGCCTGATGGCGTGGCCTGCGCCCACAAAAGTCGCGGTCTCGAAACAATCCCTGAAGTGCCTGACCAGCCGCGCGGGGTAGCCCCAACTGAACAAATCCGGGTGCTGCCCGTCAGCGGCCAGAATGTTGAACCCGATCGCCGCGAGGTCGGGCTGGCGGGCGAACGTCGCCACGGCGCGGCGCGCCACGGTTGCGGACTCAAAGATCGCATCGTTGTCGAGCGCGATGATCACCTGCCCGTGCCCCAGCGCGCTTGCCGCATTGCGCCCGCCCGCCACGCCCAGGTTGCGCCCCGCCGCATACAGGCCGAGCCCATGCTGGTTCCGTACCCGCCTCCGCGCCCAACCCGCCAACGCCGCCTGCATCTCAGGATCTGAGCCCTGGTCCAGCACGGTGATATGCGCCGTGATACCGGTCTGCCCGCAGGCTGACTCCACCGCCGCCTGCACCTCCGCCAACCGGTTGAGCGATAATATGATGATATCGGCCTGATAGGCCCCAGGCGGCGGCCTGTGTCCGGCAACCAGACGCAGCGCGCCGGTTTCCTCAATGGGCATTCTGCGCCCGCCAGAGCTGCGGCAGCGTGCTCACCAAAATCGAGAGATCGAGCCATAGTGACCATGACCGGATATATTCCAGATCGCTGGCCACCCTCTGCTCCAGCGCGCGCAGCTCCCGCGTCTCACCGCGCTGGCCGCGAATTTGCGCGAGCCCGGTCATGCCCGGCCGCACCCGATGGCGCAGCCGGTATAGTCGTACTGCCTGCTCGAAGCCGACACCCTCCACCATCGTCTCCGGCGCGTGCGGGCGTGGCCCCACCAGAGACATCTCGCCGCGCAGCACGTTCCATAATTGCGGCAATTCATCGAGCGAGCTGCGCCGCAACACCCGCCCGATCCGCGTCACCCGCAAATCCCCCGGCACGGCCTGTGTGAAGCCATCGCCGGGCCGGTTGGTCATGGTGCGGAACTTCAACACCATGAACCGCCGCCCCTGCGCGCCGATCCTCTCCTGCCGGAATAATACCCCCGGGCCGCTGGCGCGCACCAGCAGCGCGATCCCGGCCAGCACCGGCGCCAGCATCACCAACAACCACGCGGCCAGGGCCAGATCGAACATCCGCTTGGTCAAATTGCGAGAGGTTACCAGCCCGTCGCTGACCAGCGGCACCAGCATATAGCCACCGGACGGCGCTCCCAGCGCCACCGGCAACCCCGGCGGCAAATTAACCGCGAGCCAGAGGCGCGCCGGATAGCTCAACAGCGATACCAGCTCCGCCTCGCGCAATTGCCCCGTCAGCAGATCAAGCGCCGGGTGCTGCACAAACACCACATCGCGCACGCCCGCCCGCAACCGGGCCAACAGGGCCGCCACATCCGGCAGCATCGGCAGGTCC
>JAQNCU010000114.1 GCA_029077775.1 Acidocella sp.
CACGACACGCTTGATTTGGTCCGCAGGCGCGAGATCGTCGATCTCGGGGATCACGCATTTAAATGTCGAACCATTGGTCATCTCATGCAAAGAGGAGACCGCGAGCTTGTGCCGGAGTAGGGATTTAGGGGTCATCAAGACCAGCGGCTTGCGGAAATTGCGTTTGAGCTGGCGGCGCAAAGCGTGGAAATAATTTGCAGGCGTGGTGATGTTGCAGACCGACATGTTGTGTTCGGCGCAAAGCTGGAGGTAACGCTCCAGCCGGGCGGAGGAATGCTCAGGGCCCTGGCCCTCATGCCCGTGCGGCAGCAGAAGGGTCAGGCCGCACATGCGCAGCCATTTGGTCTCCCCTGAGGCGAGGAACTGGTCGATGATCACCTGCGCGCCATTTGCGAAATCACCGAATTGCGCCTCCCACAGCACCAGCACGCCAGGGTCGGCGATGGCGTAGCCGTATTCAAAGCCGAGCACGCCGACCTCGGAAAGTAAGGAATTGAAAATCTCGATACGCGGCTGGCCGTCGCGGATATTGTTCAGGGGCACATATTCATTCTGGTTGGTCTGGTCGATCAACACCGCATGGCGCTGGGAGAAGGTGCCGCGCTGCACGTCTTCACCCGAAAGGCGGACACGGTGACCATCGAGCAGCAAGGTGCCGAAGGCCAGGGCCTCGCCGGTCGCCCAGTCGATCCCAGCGCCGGAGTCGATCATTTGCTTTTTGGCTTCGAGCTGGCGCAGAATTTTCGGGTTCATGTCGAAATTCGCGGGCGGGGCGGAGAGCGCGGCGCCGACCTCGCGTAGCTGTTCCAGGCTGGCGGCGGTGGCCTGTTCGGTCTGTTCTTCCTCGTCAGCCGCCTGGTTCAGCCCGGCCCAATGGCCCTCCAGCCAGTCGGCCTTGTTGACCTTATAGGCCTGGGCGCCCGCATAGGCGTCTTCCAGGGTCTGGTTGTAGTGATCCGCGATCTCCTGCGCCTGGGCGGCGGGCACGCTGCCCTCGCGCGCCAGGGTCTCGGCGTAAAGCTGCCTGGTGGTCTGGCGGGCCTTGATCGCCTTGTACATGATCGGCTGGGTGAAGGCGGGCTCGTCATTCTCGTTATGGCCATGGCGGCGGTAGCAGACCAGATCGATCACCACGTCCGAGGCAAATTCCATGCGGAACGCCGTGGCGAGGCGGGCGGCGAAGACCACGGCCTCCGGGTTGTCGCCGTTCACGTGCAGGATGGGCGATTGGACCGATTTGGCGACATCGGTGCAATAAAGGCCGGAGAAAGCGTGGGCGGGGACGGTGGTGAAGCCGATCTGGTTGTTGACGACCAGATGCACCGTGCCGCCTGTGCGGTAGCCGATGAGCTGGCTCATCGCCAAGGTCTCATACACCAGCCCCTGGCCAGCGAAGGCGGCGTCTCCGTGCATCAGGATACCCATGGCCGAGCGGCGGGTTTTTGTATCGCCCGTCATGTCCTGGCGGGCGCGGATTTTGCCGATGACCACCGGGTCCACCGCTTCAAGATGCGAGGGGTTGGGTTGCAGCGAGAGATGCACCTGGTTGCCGTTGATCGAGATATCGGTGGAAGTGCCAAGATGGTATTTCACGTCGCCGGAGCCTTGAACATCCTCGGGCTTGGCGCTGGAGCCGCCGAATTCACTGAACAAAGCGGTCAGCGGCTTTTGCACGATGTTGACCAGCGTGTTCAGCCGCCCGCGATGGGGCATGCCGATGGCGATTTCACGCACCCCATGGTCTGATGCGGTCTCGATGATGGCGTGCAAAGCGGGGATGGTGCTCTCACCACCTTCCAGGCCGAAACGCTTGGTGCCGACATAACGGCGCTGGCAGAAGGTCTCGAAGCTGTCGGCCTCGGTCAATTGACGCAGGATTTTGGCTTTTTCAGCGGGGTTGAAGGAGGTCAGCCAGGGTGCGCCCTCCAGCCGTTGCTGGATCCAGGATTTTTGTGTGGGGTCCTGAATGTGCATGAATTCGGCGCCGATGGGGCCGCAATAGCTGGCGCGCAATATCGCCAATATTTCCCGCATGGTTGCGCTCTCGCGCCCCAAGACGCCGTCGATAAAGATCGGGCGGTCCATGTCGGCCTCAGTGAACCCATAGGAAGCAGGGTCGAGTTCAGCGTAATGGCCGGGCTGTTTCAGGCCGAGCGGGTCGAGTTCGGCCTCAAGATGTCCGCGCACCCGGTAGACGCGGATCAGCATCAAGGCGCGGATGGAATCGAGTGTGGCCGCGCGGGTGCTGGCGGTGCCAGATGGGGTGGCAGAGGCTTCCGGGGTGTCGGTCTCGGCGAACAGGCTGGGGTTGGGGGCCCATGAGGCGCCGAGCGCATCGGTGAGGACGGATTTGGCCTCGTCATCCAGGGCCGCGAACAGGGCGGCGAAATCCGGGTCCACCGCTTGCGGGGCGGAGACCCATTTTGCGTAAAGCTGGGCGATGAACTGGGCGTTCGCGCCATTCATAGCGGTTGCGATCACGTCGACGCCAGCCATAATGAACCTATCCTCTGTTAAGCGATCCATCCCGCCCGAGACACAAGCGGCGGGTCTGCGGGCCCGGCATGATGCCAAAACCAGCAGACCCGCCGGGGATATAAGCCAATGCCACCGTAACGCCGTGGGCCTGTTTGGTGGGGCAGGGTTGTTTTGCGCGCATGTGTTACACGTTTAACTACGCGGTTGCTTCCGAGTCGTTAAGGCTACTGTATGTTTTTGTCAGGCTTTCAGCGCCTTGACCATGGTGCTGCCAAGTGCCGCCGGGCTTTCAGCGACATGAATGCCCGCTTCCTGCATGGCGGCGATTTTGGCCTGGGCGGTGTCTTTGCCGCCCGAAATGACGGCCCCGGCATGGCCCATGCGGCGGCCCGGCGGGGCGGTGACCCCGGCGATGAAGCCGACGATGGGCTTTTTGATTTTGTGGCGGGCGAGGAAATCCGCCGCGTCGATCTCGGACGGGCCGCCGATTTCGCCGATCATGATGATCGCCTGGGTCTCATCGTCGTGCAGGAACAGCTCCAGCACCTCGATGAAATCCATGCCTTTGACCGGATCGCCGCCGATGCCGACACAGGAGGATTGGCCGAGCCCGGCGGCGGTGGTTTGCGCCACGGCCTCATAGGTCAGGGTGCCGGAGCGCGAGACGATGCCGATGCTGCCGCGTTTATGGATATGGCCCGGCATGATGCCGATTTTGCATTCATCGGGGGTGATGACGCCTGGGCAGTTTGGGCCAACCAAAAGTGAGTTCGAGCCCGAAAGCGCGCGTTTGACGCGGACCATGTCGAGCACCGGAATGCCCTCGGTGATGCAGACGATAAGCTCGATCCCGGCATCGATAGCCTCCAGGATGGAATCCGCGGCAAAAGGGGGGGGGACATAGATGGCCGAGGCGTTGGCGCCGGTTTTGGCCCGGGCTTCAGCCACCGTGTTGAACACAGGCAAATCGAGATGCCGCGTGCCGCCCTTGCCCGGGGTGACGCCGCCGAGCACCTGGGTGCCGTAGGCCAAAGCCTGTTCGGAGTGGAACGTGCCCTGCGCGCCGGTGAAACCCTGCGTGATGACCTTAGTCTGTTTATTGACGAGAATGGCCATTACGCGGCTTCCTTCACGGCTTTGACGATTTTTTCAGCGGCATCGGCAAGATTATCGGCCGGAATGATCGGCAGGCCGGATTTGGCCATGATGTCCTTGCCGAGCTGGACATTCGTGCCCTCCAGCCGGACCACGAGGGGCACGGAGAGCGAGACCTCGCGCGCGGCGGCGATCACGCCCTCGGCGATCACATCGCAGCGCATGATGCCGCCGAAGATGTTGACCAGGATGCCCTCGACATTCGGGTCCGAGAGGATGATCTTGAAGGCCGCCGTCACCCGCTCCTTGGTGGCGCCACCGCCGACATCGAGGAAATTTGCGGGCTCAGAGCCGTAGAGCTTGATGATGTCCATGGTGGCCATGGCAAGGCCAGCGCCATTGACCATGCAGCCGATGGCGCCGTCCAGAGCCACGTAATTCAGGCTGTGCTTGGTGGCTTCGAGCTCTTTGGGGTCTTCCTCGGCCTCATCGCGGAGTTTTTCGATCTCGGCGTGGCGGTACAGGGCGTTGTCATCGAAGCTGACCTTGGCATCCAGGGCCACGATCTCGCCAGCACCGGTCACCACCAGGGGGTTGATCTCGATGATCGCGCAATCAAGCGCGATGAACGCCTGATAAATGGCGGTGACGAATTTGGTAAAAACGGCGATCTGCTTGCCTTCAAGCCCCAGCCCGAAGGCCAGTTTGCGGGCGTGGAAGGCGGAGATGCCGGAGGCTGGGTCAACCGGGGCGCGCAGGATTTTCTCGGGGCTGTGGGCGGCGACCTCCTCAACCTCCATCCCGCCCTCGGTCGAGGCGACGATAACGATTTCAGACACCGAGCGGTCGATCAGCAGCGAGAGATAGAGTTCGCGCTTGATGTCGCACCCGGCCTCGACATAGACGCGGCGGACGATGCGGCCAGCCGGGCCGGTTTGTTTGGTGATCAAAGTGTGGCCGAGCATGGCGGCGGCGGCCTCGCGCACCTCGTCGAGGGATTTGGCGAGGCGTACGCCGCCTTTGCCTTCCGGCGCATCCTTAAATTTGCCCGCACCGCGCCCCCCCGCATGGATCTGGGATTTGACGACATAAACCGGGCCGGGCAGTTTTTTGGCGGCGTCTACCGCTTCCTCGGGGCTCCAGGCGACATAGCCGTCCAGTACCGCGACCCCGTAGGATTTCAGCAATTCCTTGCCCTGATATTCATGGATGTTCATGTGCGGTCGGCCTACCTGTGTGCGGGGTTAAAGCGGCGTTGCCGGGGGTGCTACTCCAATCACCAAAGCCGGGCAAGGCGGAATGTTGCGCTGCGGGAAGGCCAGGCGGCGCGCTGCATCAGGTCAAATGCGGCAATTGCAGATACGCATCGCTCTGCATTTCCTCAAGCCGGGAGGCCGTTCGCTCAAAAATCGCCGCCCCCTCGCCTGATTTGTACAGGTCATCGGGCAGGGCGGCGGCGGAGGCGTAGAGTTTGACGCGGTGCTCGTACAGCGCGTCGATCAGGGTGACGAAACGTCGGGCTTCGTCGAAATTATCAGGCGAAAGGCGGGGGATGCCGTCGATCAGGAGGGTTTGGTAATGGGTGGCGAGTGCCAGATAATCACCAGGGCCAAGGGCTGTGCCGCACAGAGCCGCGAAATCAAACCGGGCGGCACCGGGCACGCTGAGCGGAACCGCGAGCTTGCGGCCCGAGACCATCAGGCTGCCGGGTTGGGCTGGGGCTCCGGCGGCCAGGGTGGTGAAGACATGGTCCATCGCGGCATCGGCGCGGGTGTCAGCCGGGACATACCAGGCGTTCAGGCCGTGCAGACGCTCCCGCCGGTAATCACGCGCGGCATCCAGGACCAGCACATCGAGGTTTTGTTTTAAAAACCCGATGAACGGCAGAAAGGCATCGCGGCCCGGTTTGCCTTTATACAGATCGTCGGGAAGGGTGTTCGAGGTGGCGACGACGACGACGAGGCGGGCGAACAGAGCCTCGAACAACCGGCCCAGGATCATTGCGTCGACGATGTCGTGCACCTGGAATTCATCGAAGCAGAGCAAGGCGGCGTCCTCGGCGATGAGGTCGGCCAATGCCGGGATGGGATCGTTAATGCCTGGGTTGTCCCGTTTGATGGCATGGAAGCGCCGGTGCGCGTCCTGCATGAATTCATGGAAATGGATGCGCTTTTTGCGCGGCACGTCGGCGGCCTCAAAAAACAAATCCATCAGCATGGATTTGCCGCGCCCGACATCGCCGACAAGGTACAGGCCGTTGGGGTGGTCTGAGACATCATCGACCTGTTTGCGCCGGAGCAGGCGGCCGACCCAGCCATTGGGCGGGGCTTTCGGGTGCGGGTCGTAGCCGCGCAGCTTCGCCCAGAGCGCCTGGAGCCGCTCGGCGGCGCTGGCCTGGGCGGAATCAAAAACAATCGACCCGGCGGCGAGGCGCGCGCGGTATTCAGCGATCACGCCTGTGCTCTGAGGGAGTGCGGTGGACATCTATGCGCCCGATACCCCAGCCCGTTGTGCGGCGCAACAAGGTGGGGTGTGCGGATTGACGCGCAAGCGTGAGTTCAATACGGATTTTGCCATGGAGATCCTGGATTTCGACCGGCTGGACGCGCAGGCGGTGGCGCATGACCCGTTCGCGCATATTCTGCTGCCGCGTTTTGTACTGCCGGACGCACTGCCTGGCGTGGTTGCGGCCTTGCCGGAGATGCGCGCGCGCGGGAGCTTCCCCATCGGCGCCTTGCGGCTGGGGCCGGCAGCGCGGGCTTTGGTCGATGGGCTGGAGGGGTTGGCGTTCCGGCGGATCATCGCCGCGAAATTCGGCCTCGATTTGGGCGGGGCGCCGGTGATGACCACGCTGCGGGGGAATTCGGGCGAAAGAGATGGCCAGATCCATACGGATTCATCGGCCAAGCGGGTGACGATCTTGTTGTATTTGAACCCCGGCAATGGCGCTGCCTGGGCGCGCCAGGATGGCTGTTTGCGCCTGCTGCGCAACGGCACCGACCTTGATGATTACGCGGTCGAGGTGCCGCCGACCGATGGCGCGCTGCTGGTGTTCCCCAACGGGCCGACGACGTTCCATGGGCATCGACAATTCGTGGGTAAACGTTATGTTATTCAAATGAATTACATGACAACCAGCACCAAGGCCAAAGCGGAGATGCGCCGGCATCATGTTTCGGCGTTTGTTAAACGTCTGACCCGCGCCGCCTGAGATGTTGGCAGGCCGGCGCGTCGCCGTGATCCTGCCCGCCTATAACGCGGTGCGTACGCTGGAGCGTACTTTCGCCGAGATCCCACATGATATCGTGGACGAGGTTATTCTCACCGATGATGGCAGCCGGGATGGCACCGCCATACTGTCTGAGCGATTGGGGATTTACACGCTAAAACACGACCGGAACAGGGGCTATGGCGCGAACCAGAAGACCTGTTACGCGGCGGCTTTGGCGCGCGGGGCCGATATTGTGGTGATGCTGCACCCGGATTATCAATACTCCCCCAAACTGGTGGCGGCCATGGCCTCGATGATCGCGTCGGGGCATTACGAGGTGGTGCTGGGCTCGCGGATTTTGGGCCGTGGCGCGCTGGCGGGCGGGATGCCACTGTATAAATACATCGCCAACCGGGCTTTGACAGCGTTTGAGAATGTTATGCTGGGCTTGAAGCTCTCGGAATATCATACCGGGTACCGGGCGTGGTCGCGCAGCGCCCTGGCGGGGCTGGCATTGGCGCGGTGCTCGGATGATTTCGTGTTCGACAACCAGATGCTGGCGCAGGCGGCGTATCTGGGATTGCCGATCGGCGAGATATCCTGCCCTACGCGGTATTTTGAGGAAGCGTCATCGATCAATTTCCGGCGGTCGGTGACTTATGGATTGGGCGTGCTGAGGACCGCCTGGGCGTTCCGGTTGGCGAAATGGGGGTGGCGGCGGTCGGCGTTGTTCGATGACCTTGCTTAGCCGGGCGGGTATGGCGGCGTTGGCGGCGGCGTTGCTGTCGCTGGGGCTGAGCCTGTGGATCGGCGCGCGGATGGTGGTGGTCGTGGCTGCCTGGGCGGCGTGGCTGGCGACATCCGGGTTGGTTGGCAAGGCCGGGTTTGTTGGTGTGGAGTTTTTGCTGACCTTGGTAGGGGTGGTGCCGGGGGCGTCGCTCGCCATTTTGGCGGGGGCGATTTTCGGCGTGGCAGTAGGCTTTGTGGTTAGCGCCCTGGGGATTATGGCCGGGGCGATGGCGGCGTTCTGGCTCAGCCGGTCGCTGTTGCGGCCTTCGATCAGCGTGCTGCTGGCGCGGCACGCACGCCTGACGGCCGTGGATGGGCTGATGGCGCAGAGTGGCTGGCGGGTGGTGGCGATGCTGCGGGTCTCGCCTGTGATGCCGTTCTCGGTGACCTCGTATGCGCTGGGCGTCTCGGGGATCGGGCTGCGTGATTACGTGCTGGGGACGATGGCATCATTGCCGCCGTTGCTGGGGTATGTCGCGATCGGGGCGTTGGGCAAAGCGGGGCTCGCCGCACAATATGGCGGCGGGCGATATATCCATGCGGCGTTGTTGCTCACCGGGGCCGCGGCGAGTCTGGGGCTGACATTTTATGTCTCGCGGCTATTGGCCCGGGCTTTCAAGGACACTGGCCGTCCCAGGGCGGAAAGCG
>JAQNCU010000115.1 GCA_029077775.1 Acidocella sp.
TAACGCTCGCCGGTGTCGTAATTAAAGCCGAGGACTTTTGCGCCCGGCTTCAGCTCCGGTAGTTTTTTGGCGATCGCGGCCAAGGTGGCACCCGATGAGATGCCGACCAGCAAACCTTCCTCCCGCGCGGAACGGCGGGCATATTCGCGCGATTCCTCAACCTCCACCTGGATCACTCCATCCAGGCAGGCGGTGTGCAAATTGCCGGGGATGAACCCGGCGCCGATGCCCTGGATGGCGTGCGGAGCGGGCGCGCCACCGGAAATGACCGGGGAGAGTGCGGGCTCAACGGCGAACACCTTCAAATTTGGCCATGTTTCCTTCAGCGTCTCGGCACAGCCTGTCAGATGCCCGCCGGTGCCGACGCCGGTGATCATGGCATCCAGACCATCTGGGAAATCGGCCAAAATTTCCTGCGCGGTGGTGCGGACATGGATGGCGATGTTTGCCGGGTTGTCGAACTGCTGTGGCATCCATGCCCCCGGGTTGCTGGCGACAAGCTCGCTCGCGCGGGCGATGGCGCCCTTCATCCCCAAGGCGCGGGGGGTAAGGTCAAAGGCCGCGCCATAAGCCTGCATCAGGCGGCGGCGCTCGATCGACATGGAATCCGGCATCACAAGGATGAGTTTGTAGCCCTTGACCGCCGCGACGAGGGCAAGGCCGATGCCGGTATTGCCGGAGGTCGGCTCGACGATCAGGCCGCCCGGCTGCAACGCGCCGGAGGCCTCAGCGGCCTCGACCATCGCCAACGCAATGCGGTCCTTGATCGAACCACCGGGATTGGTCCGCTCAGATTTAACCCAGATTTCGGCATCAGGAAACATGCGGGCAAGGCGGATATGCGGTGTGTTGCCGATGGTCTCCAGCACGTTATTGGCTTTCATGGCGCGGTCCTCTCGATGATGATTCGCGCCAAGATGGGCCATTTGTGGCGTGAAGCAACCCCCCGGTGGGGCTTAGTGCGTCTTCCGCTCGCCATCCTCAGACACCAGCCCATAGGGTGCAACCAGCTGCCAGACATGATCGGGAACCATCGTTTTCATGCGCGGGCGGGCCATGCGGCGCAGATGCAGGATGGTTTCCACAGCTTTCATCTCAACGCGCGCGCGGGCGAATTCCAACCCGCGCGGGCCGATGCGGGGCATCAGCCAGCCGACTATGCCGCGCATGAACCCAGGCATACGGCGCAAAGGCAGGCCACCCGCCGCCAGCCGCGTATTGGCCATGAAGCCGCGCACGGCGCCGGCGCGTTTGCCCGCACTGGCCGGTGCCGCCAGCGTGATCTCATCGCCCAGCAGACCCAGCAGTTCCTCCCCCCGCTCATTGCGCACCAGAAGCCACTGCGCGCCCTGGCCCGCCATGTACCCGACCGTGATATCCGAGAGCGCGTTGGTGTAGTCCACGCAGGTCCGGCAGGTGAGCGGGAAAAAATCCGGCGCAAGCTGCGAGATCGGCAATTTGAGGAAGGGGATGCGTTGCCGGGAGCCATCGGTGAAGCGCAGTTCCACATGGTAATCGGGCAGGAACTCCAGATAATTGATCCGCTCCGGCGTGTCAGACAACAGCGAGAGAAAATGATGGAAATTCTCGGTCGTGGTGTTGTCCGAGCAGGGGGTGCCGATGACGTAGAGCCTCTCTAAGCCCAGCTCCGTCTCGATGGCGCGCAATGCATAGACCTGGCAGGGGATGCCGATGATGGCGAGTTTTTTATACCCCGCGTCCCGTGCGGGCTCCAGCAAGGCGAGCAGCGGGGCGTACCCCATGCGCATACCCCGGGCCTGCGCCATGCCTTCGGGCTTCGTGACCAGCACGGGGACAGGACGCCATTTATCATCAGGGTCCGGGGCCATGGTGAGCACGGCATCCACGGCACCCGTTTCCAGCAATCTCTCGGCCAGACGGGTGGTAATGCCGCTCCATTGCGCGCCGGGGCGTGGAGATTTCAGGCTGGCGCGGAACATCTGCCGATAGGGGCCGAAAAAACGCTCATCCCCGCGCGCGGGCTCGCGGACACGTCCGTGCACGCGGGCTTCCAGCGCCGGATAATCCGGCTGGATAAACTGGCAGGCCTGGCCGCAAAGCTTTGGCGTGGCGCTGCGCGATAACCCGCAATCAGTACAAAGGTTCCGGGGAACGGCGGGGCGGAGTGGTGGCGCGAAAACGGGGCTGGAATAGGCAAGGCTGGTCACTGAATGTCCTCCCCCTGGCGTTGGGCCGGGCTTGCATTGGTGACGATAAAGCCGCGATTGGCAACACGACCATAGAATCGGTCTTTATCGGCGCGATTGACTAGAATTTGTTCAAATGCTGGTGGCTGATATTGGTTATGGGCCAATATTAAGGCGGCAGTGCCGGTGATATCATGCGAACGCCCGGAATTTCAGCGATGGCACAGTTCTCGCATCGTACGGGGCAGCCGCTAGGGTTCCGGCCGGATAAAATTCGGTGACTGGTCCGAGAGCGGCAGCCTCACGGGAGACATCCGTAAGGTACACGGCGGGACAAAAGCCCGGGAGAGCGTTTTGATGCGGGGTCCGCATGCGCTGTCCGCATGTCTCGTCTCATCCTGAAAACGCTCTCCATGGCTTGGAGGAGGGATGATGCGTTTTGGCGGGGTCAACAGCAGGCAAAATCGGTGTTGTGCATGAGCGCGCCCTATCGGCTTTTTTACGCGAGCGACATTCACGGCTCGGAGAAATGTTTCCTTAAATTCGTGAATGCCGGGAAATTCTACAAAGCCGATGCCCTGGTGATGGGCGGGGATATCACCGGCAAGATGATCGTCCCGTTGATCCACCGCGATGGCAAATACACGGCCCGGTTTCTCGGGCGGGATTTTTCCGCTGAGAGCGACGCCGAACGGACCGAGATCGAGAAAACCGTGCGCATGAATGGGTTTTACCCGTGCGTTATGGAGCCTGATGAACATGCCCATCTGCAACAAGATGAGCGCGCGCGCCAGGCGATGATCGACCGGCTGGTGCTGCAATCGATCGAGCGGTGGATCGACATGGCGGAATCCCGGCTGGCGGGCACGGGGATCAGATGCTTCATCAATGCTGGTAACGATGATGACGATTATGTCGATGAGGCGCTGAAATCCGCAAAACTTGTGGAGAACCATGAAGGCAACGTGGTCGATCTGAACGAGCATCTGCAAATGGTCGTCTGCGGGTATTCAAACGTCACACCGTTCGACAGCCCGCGCGAAAAAACCGAGGCCGACCTTGAGGATTATATCGGGAAGATCATGGCGCGGGTGAAAGACCCCGCCGCGACGATATGCACCCTGCATGTGCCGCCCTATAATTCCGGGCTGGATTCAGCGCCGATGCTAAAGGATGGCGGGGTTGTGACCAAAGGCGGGCACACGATTATGGCCCCCGTGGGCTCGGTCGCGGTCAGGCGCGTTATCGAACAGGCGCAGCCGCTGCTTGGCCTGCACGGCCATGTTCACGAATCTCGCGCTACCAAAATGATCGGCAAGACGCTGTGCATCAACCCCGGCAGCGAATATAGCGAGGGGATTTTGCGCGGTGCGCTGATCAGTTTCAAAGGCAAAAAAATTCAGGGCCACCAGCTGGTGCAGGCCTGACATGCCCGATTTTAATAACCCCCATCACCCAAAAGGAGAGACCTGAAATGTCGGGAAATTTTGCGCGCAAGGCAACAGGGCTGGTCCGCCAGGCCGGTGCGAAAGACGTGTTTGTCTATAACGTCAATTTCATCAACATCGCCATCGGCGTGGCGTTCATGTTCCTGTTCATGCCGAACGGGTCTTACCCGGGTGAGAATATCTATATCGCCACGATATTATGTACATTGTTCGTGCTGCCGACCTCGTTGGTTTATGCGATGTTCGCCTCGGCCATGCCGCGCTCGGGCGGCGAATATGTGTATGTGAGCCGCGCGATGTCGCCGCTGTTCGGGTTTGTGGCAAGCTGGAATTACACCATCTGGTGTTTCTTCTACATCGGCGTTCCGGCTGCGTTTTTGGGGAAATATGGCATTTCGGCCTTGTTCCGGGAACTCGGGGTCAATCTCGGATCGCCCGCGATGACCACCTATGGTGACTGGTTCAACACGCCGTTCGGCACGGCGATGACAGGCACTATATTAATTGTGGCGTTCGCCGCGGTGTTCATCTTCGGTGTCAGCCTGTACATGAAGATCCAGAACTTCACGTTCGTGCTGGCGAGCATCGGGTTGGCCTTCACCGCCGCCGTGCTATGGCATCATTCACCCGCCGAGGCGCTGACGCATTTCAACGCCTATGCCGATAAATTCACGGGCACCAAGGATACCTATGGCGCCATTGTCAGTAATCTCGGGACCGGGGCGGTTACGGTGGCGCCGTTCAGCCTGCAACAGACGATGATTTCAATGACCTGGCCGTTCACCGTACTCGGGTTTTCCATCGCATCGGCCTATATTGGCGGGGAGATCAAGGGCGCCAACCGCTCACAGTTGATCGGCATGCCGGGCTCGTTGCTCTACAGCGCCATCTGGCTCCTGATCGTCAGTTTCGTGACCATCCATGCCTTTGGTTATGTGTTTCTGGGCAATCTGGGCGCGGTAAGCCCGAGCGCCGTGAAGCTCGCCTTCACGCCCACCTTCTCGGAGCTCGCGGCGGCGTTGACCACGCATCTATGGCTGGTTCTGGTCATCGGCGTATCCTTCGCGCTGTGGACCTATGCCTGGCTGCCCATTTACATTCTCACCGCCACACGCAATCTGCTGGCCTGGGCGCTGGACGGCCTGCTGCCCGCGAAAATCTCCGAGGTTGATGAGCGGACCCATTCACCGCTTTACGCCATTTTGTTCTCGGCACTTCTCGGGATCATGTTCCTGTGGATTTATGCCTATGATGCTGCCTTTGCCACGATCTCAGGGTTTTTCGGCCAGGTCTGCGGGACGTTTGTTTTGACCTCGATCGCGGCGATCATGTTCCCGTATACGCAGAAAGACATGTTCGAGGGTTCGCCCGTGGCATGGCGTGTGGCGGGCATCCCTTTATTGTCGATCCTCGGGGTGCTCAGCCTGGTTGGGATGCTGGTCATCGCCTGGGCGTTTTTGAACGATCCGCAATCGGGCATCAGCTTCAAGCAGCCTTTCATGATCTACGTTAACCTCGCGGTGTTTTTATCGGGCTTTATCTTTTTCTACGGTGCCAAATTCATCCAGGCGCGCAAAGGGATCGATATCGGGCTCGCCTTTGCGGAAATCCCGCCGGAATAAGGCGGCATTCCATGGGCGAAATTACCGAACATGACGTGATCGGCGCGATCATCGGGCAGGGTGGCAAGGCCAGCCTGCTCGGTGGCCGGGCGGTAGCCATCGCCTGCGGCGATGCCATGCCGCAGGCTTTGCGCCGGGTATCTTCCGATATCGACATCGTGGTGCGCGGACGGGACCGCAAGCCGCTAAAGGCCGCGATGGCCGCCCTGGGCTGTGAAGGTGCCGCCGAGTTCAACCTTTTAAATGGCAAGGAACGGATGATCTTCTTCGCCGGGGACACCAAGATCGACGTTTTCATCGATGTGTTCCGCATGTGTCACATGCTGGACCTCGGCGCGCGGGTGGGGCTGCATGACATGATTTTGCCGCCCGCTGATTTGTTGTTGACCAAGTTGCAGGTGGTGCGGCTGGACCGCAAAGACCTCATTGATATCGCGGCCCTGTTGCTCTGCTGCAAACTGAGCGAGGCGCCAGGCGGCATCGAGGCTAAGCGGGTAACCGGGCCGCTGGGTGCCGATTGGGGATTCTGGCGCACGGCCACGGGAACCCTCGATACATTGCGCGCGCGTGCCGCCGAGATTTGCGGCGACCCCGAGCTTGGCGCCACGCTCGTCGCGCGGATCGATGCGCTGGGCGCGCGCATCGCCGCGGCCCCGCGCAGCATGGCGTGGAAGCTGCGCGCGGTGATCGGTGAGCGCAGCAAATGGTATGAGTTACCCGAGGAGCCGGACGCCGAACCGGCAACATAATCATAACTTCAGAGACAAGGGATCGACGATGAGTTGGGATGCCGAAACATTGCAGGCGGCAGGCGTAAAGTTCTGCGCCGCGAGCTTTGTGGACATGCACGGTGTGTCGAAGGCGAAAATGGTGCCGATCACGCATCACGCGCAAATGCTGGGTGGCTCCGAGATGTTTACCGGGGCTGCCGTGGACGGCGTGCCACAGGCGGTGAGCGAGGAGGAGGTGGCCGCCGTGCCCGATGCCGCTTCATGCATGGTTATGCCCTGGGCACCTGACATCGCGTGGTACGCGTCCGATTTGCGCTTTGAGGGTGCGCCCTTCGAGGCGTGCAGCCGTAATATCCTGAAGCGTCAACTGGCCCGCGCGGCGCAACTGGGCTTGCGCTTTAACCTTGGCATCGAGGCCGAGTTTTTCATGTTCCGCAAGACCGAGACGGGCGGGTTCGCACCGCTCTCGCCGCGCACCAACCTCGATAAGCCCTGTTATGACCTGTCGCGGCTGTTGGATAATTTCGGCTGGGTCTCTGAGCTTGTCAGCGCGATGAATACGCTCGGGTGGGATGTCTACTCGTTCGACCACGAAGATGGCATCGGGCAGTTCGAGATCGATTTCAATTACGCCGACGCCCTGACCATGGCCGACCGCTACGTGTTTTTCCGGTTGATGGCCAACGAAATCGCGCGCAAGCATGGCGGCTTTGCGAGCTTTATGCCCAAGCCCTATGCCGACCGGGCGGGCAGCGGCGCGCATCTCAACATGTCGCTGGCCGATAGCGCGACCGGCGAGACCCTGTTCAAAGACAGCAACGACCCGAAAGGCTGCGGGCTGTCAGGCCTGGGGTATCAGTTTATCGCCGGGGTTTTGCGGCATCTGCCTGCCATTTGTGCGATGGTCGCGCCCTCGGTGAATTCCTATAAACGGTTGGTCAAACAGGGCAGCGCCTCGGGCTTCACCTGGGCGCCTGTGCTGTGCTGCTACGGCAATAATAACCGCACCAATGCGCTGCGAATCCCGCTGGGTGGCGGGCGGGTGGAGCTGCGCGCCGCCGATAGCGGGTGCAACCCGTATCTGGCAGCCGCCATGGTGCTGGCCGCCGGGTTGGAGGGCGTTGAAGGCAAGCTCGACCCCGGGCCGCCGAATTTTGAGAATATGTATCTGAAGACCGCCGATGATCTGGCCCAAATGGGCATCACGGCCCTGCCCGGAAGCCTGGATGAAGCGATCAACGCATTCACCGCCGACAGGCTGAGCCGGGACGTGCTGGGGGGAAAAATGTACGATGCCTGGGTGGGCTATAAGCGGCAGGAATGGACCGATTACACATGCAGCGTGACCGATTGGGAGACCGCGCGGTACTTGAATTTTTTCTAGCGCCTCGAACCGTCGCGTTCGAACCTCTGCTATGCGACAGTGTCGCTGGTATTTTTCCGCGCCAGTTCTAACTCTGTCACAAACTGGCGCGTAACCCGCACCAGAGCACAAACAAAAGGCTAATACAGGTGAGTCAGGTCATTTCCAGCCCCCTTCCCGCGCGGTCTCGCGGTACGGTGTTTCCGGTGCTCGGCGCCATCAGCCTTTGCCACATGCTCAACGACATGATGCAGTCGCTGCTGCCCGCGATCTACCCGATCCTGAAAGGCGGGTTTCATCTGGATTTCGGCCAAATCGGGCTGTTGACCCTGATTTTCCAGATCACCGCCTCGCTGCTGCAACCCATGATTGGCCGCTATACCGATGCCAGGCCGCAGCCTTATTCGCTCAGCCTGGGCATGGGCTTTACCATGGTCGGGATGGTCACGCTGGGGCTGGCGGAGAGCTACGCCATGCTGCTGGTCGGTGCAGCCTTGCTCGGTGTGGGCTCGTCGATCTTTCACCCGGAATCATCACGGATCGCCCGGCTGGCCTCGGGCGGGCAACATGGCCTGGCGCAGTCGGTGTTTCAGGTCGGCGGGAATGTCGGGCAATCGCTCGGGCCGCTGCTGGCCGCGTTTTTGATCTTGCCGCACGGCCAGGGCAGCCTCGCCTGGTTTGGATTCGTCGCTTTCGGCGGCATGGGTATCCTCGGCGTGCTGGGGCATTGGTACAAAGCCCAAGGCCATGCCAAGCCGCCAGCCCGCGCGGCGGCGTTACAGCCGACCCTGCCCTCAGCTCAGGTGAGGCGCGCGATGACCGTGCTGATCGGGCTGATGTTCTCCAAATTCTTCTATCTGGCCAGCTTTACCAGTTA
>JAQNCU010000531.1 GCA_029077775.1 Acidocella sp.
TCAAGACCGACGATCCGGTCGCGCTGGCGCCGGCGTTCAAACATATGGAAGCCATGGTGTTCGCGGCCGAGCGCGTGCACGGCGACGACACCACAGTGCCGGTGCTGGCGCGCGGCCAGACCGATATTGGGCGCAGCTGGGTCTACGTCCGCGATGACCGGTGCTGGGCCGCCTTGTGCGGTGTTCTACTACTCACGGGATCGGGCGGGCATTCATCCGCAGACTCATCTCGCTGGGTACAGCGGCATCTTCCAGGCCGATGCCTATGCTGGGTACAACAAACTTTACGAATCCGGACGAACACCGGGCCCCATCATCGAGGCTGCTTGCTGGGCGCATGCGCGGCGGAAATTCTTCGAGCTGGCCGATATCGCCCGCAACGCCAAGCGCAAGGCGCAGGGCCGCACACCGGCCTTCGTCGCGCCAATGGCGCTGGCCGCAGTGCAACGGATCGACGCGATCTTCGAGATCGAGCGCGCGATCAATGGCAAGCCCGCCGCCGAACGGCTGGCCGTACGCCAGGAGCACAGCGCCCCGCTGGTCGCCGATCTCGAGATATGGATGCGCACCGAGCGCGCCAAACTCTCCCGCCATAACGATGTCGCCAAGGCCATGGACTACATGCTCACGCGCTGGGCGTCCTTCTCGCGGTTCCTGAGCGACGGGCGGATTTGCGTGTCAAACAATGCGGCGGAGCGGGCCATTCGAAGCCTGGCCCTGGGGCGCCGCAACTGGCTGTTCGCCGGCTCGGACCGTGGCGGTCAGCGCGCCGCGATGATGTACAGCCTGATCACAACGGCAAAAATGAACGGCATCGACCCGCAGGAATGGCTCGCCGATGTCCTCGACCGCATCGCCAATCATCCAGCGCACAGGCTCGACGAATTGATGCCCTGGAATTGGACCGCCCGCCCGGCCGCAACGGTGCCTTGCGCGGCATGACAACACAGCTGAACAAGATTTACGCAATCAAGACCATCGCCCTCGTCGCACAAGAGATCGGTGAGGACGAGGACTGGCTAAACGAAATCATCGAAGAAATGGAACTGGAAGATGGGCTGATCTGGGTTTATGGACCAGATGGCGAAGCCGCCGCAGCCTTCTCCGACTTTGGTGTCGAAAATCTGGAGGGTATCATCAGAGAGCGGAGAAATCTGGAAAAGTAAGGCCCGCGGCATTCACCGGATGGATACTTATGTTTTGCTTCCCGCTAATTTCCTGACGGCACGACCCAGCCCCAATGCGCGAAAATCTTCTGCCCTTGTGCGGATTGCAGAAATGCGACGAAAGCTTTGGCCGCCGCGTTTGCCTCGCCGCGATGGGTCAGCGCCACGCCGGCATCACGGTAAATCTCATATTGAGGCTCGATTGGCACGACAGTAGCAAGCTTCGGATTTGCAACCTGCCAAATATTCCAGATCAACCAGGCATTCAGTGATGTATCGGCCACCCAGGCCTTCCGAGCGTCAGCACTGTTATCGGCATAGGTTTTGATGTTATTGCGGAACGCTTTGACACTGTTAATGTTTCCCAGCCTACCGGCCACATCCTCCCAAAGACCTTGCTGACCGGCGCCATTGACAACAAGAATATGATTGCCTGGCTTAAGAAGATCCAAAAATCCGGTGATGTGGTCT